>DMTA01000224.1 GCA_003454835.1 Achromobacter sp.
CGCGTCCGAGGGCACACGGTAGGTCCTGACGGTTGCGCCCCAGCTTTGCGCCAAGGCCTGCGCCTGCGTGGCGGCTTCCGCCATGCATACGCTGCGGCCCTGCACGTCGGCGGGCTTGCGCATCCGCGTGTCGGTGCGGATCACGGCCTTTGGCCGTGCGGCGTAGCCGGTGGCTTGCACCGCGACGGTTTGCGGCTGTCCGTCGGCACGATCGGCCAGCACCAGATCCACCTCCCCCGCCTTCAGGGCCCGGTCGGCGTCGACGGCTGGCAACTGGACCAGCCGCACGGGCAGTTTCAGGCTGGCGCCCAGCTTTTCCGTGATGGCGGCATCCAGGCCTTCAGGCGTGCGGATCTTCGCGCCCGCGGCCGGCGGCGGCGCCAGATACGGCACGCCCACGACCAACTCACCGCGCGCCCGCGCGGCCGGAAAGGTCTCGGGCTGCGCCAGCGCATAGCCCGCGAACAGCAAGCCCGCGGCTAGAACGAGAGGACGCATGCGGGACATCATGATGAGGATGTCAGACGTATTGGTAGCGCAGCAAACGATGCTTGAGGTTTTCAAGCACGAACTGGTCAATCAACGCAGCAAGCACGGCAATTACGAGGATGTTGGTCATGACACCGGTCATGTCCGCGATTTCGCCCGAGTACGCCAGCGACCGGCCCAGCCCCTTGCCAAAGCCGATCAGCATTTCGGCCGAGATCAGCGCACGCCAGGCGTTGCCGAACGCCAACTGCGCGCCGGTGATGAGCTCGGGCATGACCGCCGGCAGGTACACCCGCTTGATCAGCCCCCAGCGCGTCGCGCCCATGACGCGCGCCGCCGACACGTGCACGCGCTGCACGGATTCGGTGGCGTTCATCACGCTGAGCGCGGCCGGAAAGAACGCCGACAGCGCCACGACCACGATGATGGGCGTGTTGCCAAAGCCCATCACGATCAGAAACAGTGGCACCCACGCGATGGACGGGATCGACTGCAGGATGACGATGGCGCTGCGCAGGACTTCCCGGAAGAAGAACAGCACGGCGGCCACGAGGCCGAAGCCCACGCCGGCGGCCAGCGCCAGTCCGTAACCCGCGCCCAGCCGTCCCAGCGTGCCCATGAGGCTCTGGTGGAACGACTGCTTGCCCAGGTCTTCGAACAGCCGCTCGACGACGGCCGGCACGCCGGGCATCAGGAAGTCGGGCAGCGCGAACGCTGCCATCTGCCACAGCGCCAGGATGAACAGGACGCCCAAAACGCCCGCAAGATGCTTGCGGGCGCCGGTCACACGGGTAGATGCGCTCAAAGCTTGCGAGCCTCTTGCCAGGACAGGTCGACGATGCTGGAGACGTCGTACGGCTTGCCGTCGCGCGTCTTGAGCGAACCCTGGGCCTGCAGGATGTCAGCGATTTCCTGCATGCGGGCCGTGTCCTTTTCGGTCAGCTTGGGCGTGAACACCTGCGTGCTGATCGCCTCGGTGATGACGGTTTCGCGCGGCAGTTCGCCACGGGTCAGCGTCTTGAGCGTGGGCTCGGCAATGAAGTACGACGCGATCAGCTTGGAAGCCTGCGCGGGTTCCTTCTGCAGCAGCGTGATGGCCTGGTTCTGCGCGTCCAGCGCCTTCCAGACGTCGTCCTTGCGTTTGGCCAGCGTTTCGCCCGAGGTGATCACCACCATGCACGGGAACGGCCACGCCTCGCCCACTTCATAAATCTGCTTGACCGGCGCAATCAGCTGCGCGATGCGGTCGTAGGGTTCAAACAGGAAGGCCGCGTCCACGCGCTTGCCCACCAGCGACTGCACGGCCACGGCCGGGCTCACGCCCATGACGTTGACGTCGTCGGCAGTCAGATTGCCCTGCTTGAGCACGACGCCCTTCAGGACCACGTCGGCGGTGCTGCCTTCAGCCTGCGAGGCCAGCGTCTTGCCCTTCAGGCCGGCGATGTCCTTGATGCCGGAATCGTCACGCACGATCAGCGAGTGATAGCCCTGCTGCGCGCCGCCCACCACCTTCAGGTCAGCGCCCTTGGAGGCCCAGGCGACCGCGTTGGTGAAGCCGAGCACGCCGATGTCGAGCTGGCCGCCGACGATTGCCTTGATGAGGTCGGTGCCCGACTTGAATTCGATCAGTTCGGAATCCAGGCCGGCCTTCTTGTAGTAGCCGCCCTCTTGCGCGACGATCGCCTGCGCGTCGTCCATCACGCGCAGGTAGCCTACGCGGAACTTCTCGGCAGCCATCGCGGGGGCAGCCGCCAGCAGCGCCGCGGCCAGCGGCAGGGACAACCATTGCTTCAGTTTCATCAGAGGAACTCCAGGAAATTCGATAAACGGCCGCGCCGGGGCACGGCCGTGGGGTATTTGGGAGAAGGATCAGGCGGCCAGCGCGATGTCCGCGTGCGCGTCCGAGCCGCCGACGCCGATGCCCAACAGGCGCAGGATTTCGCGCTTCTCGGTGGCAAGGTCGGACAGGTCGTGCGTCTTGACGCGGTGGGCCAGGTTGAATTCGCGCAGCACCCGCGCCGGGCGCGGGCTGAAGACGACGATGCGATCGGCCAGGAAAAGGGCCTCGTCAACGTCGTGGGTCACCAGCAGGACCGTCGGCTTTTCCTGCGCGATGAGCTGGCGCAGCACGTCCTGCAGGCTGAGGCGGGTCAGCGCGTCCAACGCGCCGAAGGGTTCGTCCATCAGCATGGTCTGGGGCTGCGCGATGAACGCGCGGGCCAGCGCAGCGCGCTGGCGCATGCCGCCGGAGACCTGATGGGGATAGTAGTGTTCGAAGCCTTCCAGGCTGACGCGCGCCAGCCATTCGCGTGCGGCTTCGCGGGCGCGCTTCTTGGGCGTGTTCTGGAATTCCAGCGCCAGGGCCACGTTGTCTTCCAGCGTCAGCCAGGGATACAGGGCGTGTTCCTGGAACACCAGCGTGCGGCTGGGATGCGGCCCCGCGACTTTGTTGCCGTCGGCCAGCACGCTGCCCTGCGTGGGCATTTCGAGCCCGGCGGCCAGATGCAGCAAGGTGGACTTGCCGCAGCCCGAGGGGCCAACCAGCGCGACCAGCTCGCCGGTCTTGAATTCACTGGTGAAGCCATCGACGACGGGAAGGTCGCCGAAGTGCTTGTGGACGTGGTCGAAGGTCAGGTTCATGGAACGAATCGTCAGCGCGCGTGAAAACGAGCCTCAAATCTAACAATTCGTTATATGAATCCAAACGATCAATATTGAATGTCTTTAATTCTTTTAGTAATAACGATCAGACCGCCGCTGGCTGGCGGTTGGCCGCCCGCTGCAAGCCGAACGCAATCACGAAGCCCAGCATGACGGACAGGGATGCCGCCAGGAAGATCGCGGGGTAGCCGAAGCCGCTGGAGATGTAGCCTGCGATCGGACCCGTCACGCCCAACGCGAGGTCCAGAAAGGCCGAGTAAGCGCCCAACGCCGCGCCGCGGCTGCCGGC
>DMTA01000225.1 GCA_003454835.1 Achromobacter sp.
AGACCGCGCTCGCGGGCGATCAGGTCCAGGTTGTCACCGGCTTCGCGCAGCAGCGGCAGGTAACGCTCCGATTCGGCCTGGGCCAGGCACAGCACGCCCATGTCCTGCAGCAGGCCGGCCAGCATCAGCTCTTCCAGCCGGCGCAGGCCGCGGGCCTGGCCCAGCTGGCTGGCGGCCAGGGCGCTGAGGATGCTGCGCTTCCAGGCGCGCTGGCGCAGGTCGTGGTCGGCGCCGCTGCCGCCGGTCAGGCCCTGGGTGACGGTGAAGCCCAGCGCCAGGCTGATGGTGGCGTTGAGGCCGAGCATGGTCAGTGCCTGGCCGAGGTTCTCGATGCGACGCCGGCTGGCATACAGCGGCGAGTTGGCGATGCGCAGCATGCGAGCGCTCAGCGCCATGTCGATGGCGATGATGTCGGCGGCGGTGGCGATGTCCGCTTCCGGGTCCTGGGCCAGTTCGATGATGCGCAGGGCAATACCGGGAGGCGAGGGCAGGTTGCGGCACAGCGCCAGGGCGGCAGTCAGCTCAGGAGGCATGTCGGATCGTTCAATTCCATTAGGACAAGAATACCTAGGGATACATCACAGTCTGCGACTTTTGTTCCTGTTATGCGATTGCGTATTCCCCTGTGTCGAGTATCGGCTTGAATGGCGGATAACGCAAAGATCCTTGTCCTGGATGTGCGCACCAGCGGTGCGCACCCACAGGTCTGAAGGCCTCGGGTCCACGGGCCCACAGGCATAAAAAAAGAGCCGCGGTTTCCCGCGGCTCCTTCTGGTCGTTTCGCAGCCGGTGGGCTGGAATCAGACCTGCATCGCCTTGGCAACTTCGGCGGCGTAGTCTTCCACCACCTTCTCGATGCCTTCACCGACGACCAGCAGCTGGAAGCCAGCCACGTCGGCGCCGGCGGCCTTGACCACCTGCTCGACGGTGGTGTCGCCCAGCACGTAGGTCTGGCCGTACAGGGTCACTTCGCTGACGATCTTGTTGATCTTGCCGGCGATGATCTTTTCCAGGATGTCGGCCGGCTTGGACTTGTCCTTCTCGGACATCTTGGCCAGTTCGATTTCCTTTTCCTTTTCCACGAACTCGGCCGGCACATCGGCAGCCTTGTTGTGCGGCGGCTTCAGCGCAGCCACGTGCATGGCCAGGCCGCGTGCCAGCTCGACGTCGCCGCCGATCAGGTCAACCAGCACGCCGACCTTGCCGTTGGTGTGGACGTAGGCGCCGACGTTGCCGGTGGTGTCGACCTTGACCAGGCGACGGATCTGGATGTTTTCACCCAGCTTCTGGATCGCGGTGGCGCGGGCTTCTTCGACGGTTTCGCCGGAGGCCAGCTTGGCGGTCTTCAGGGCTTCGGCGTCAACGGCGCCCGATGCCAGGGCGGCAGCGGCGACGGAATCGACGAAGTTCTTGAAGTTGACGTCGTTGGCAACGAAGTCGGTTTCCGAGTTGATCTCGACCAGCACGGCCTTGCCGCCGTCCTGGGCCAGGCCCAGACGGCCTTCAGCGGCCACGCGGTCAGCCTTCTTGTCGGCCTTGGCGGCGCCCGACTTGCGCAGGGCTTCAGCAGCGGCGTTGATGTCGCCGCCGGCTTCGGTCAGCGCCTTCTTGCATTCCATCATGCCGGCGCCGGTGCGCTCGCGCAGTTCCTTGACCAGGGAAGCAGTGATTTCCACGGGATTACCTCACGAAAGAAAGGGGTTGGGCCGGCATGGTGGCCGGCCCGTGTGACAGTGTCCGGTCGCCGCGCCANNTCGGCGAACTCTTCTTCACGCACCGAAGCAGCGTGCGGAGCAGCAGCCTTGCCTTCCAGCACGGCGTCGGCAGCGGCGCGGGCGTACAGCTGCACAGCGCGGATGGCGTCGTCGTTGCCCGGGATCGCGTAGTCGACCAGTTCCGGGTTGTAGTTGGTGTCGACCACGGCGATGACCGGGATGCCCAGCTTCTTGGCTTCCTTGATCGCGATGTCTTCGTGGCCGATGTCGATCACGAAGATGGCGTCCGGCAGACGGTTCATGTCCTTGATGCCGCCCAGCGAGGCTTCCAGCTTGTCGCGCTCGCGACGCAGGCCCAGCACTTCGTGCTTGACCAGCTTCTCGAAGGTGCCGTCGGATTCACCGGCTTCCAGTTCCTTCAGGCGGGCAACCGACTGCTTGACGGTACGGAAGTTGGTCAGGGTGCCGCCCAGCCAACGCTGGTTCATGAACGGCATGCCGCAACGCTCGGCTTCTTCACGGATGGTTTCGCGCGCGCTGCGCTTGGTGCCCAGGAACAGGACGGTGCCGCGCTTCTGGGCAACCGACGAGATGAAGTTCATCGCGTCGTTGAACAGCGGGACGGTCTTTTCCAGGTTGATGATGTGGATCTTGCCGCGGGCGCCGAAGATGTACGGAGCCATCTTGGGGTTCCAGTAGCGGGTCTGGTGGCCGAAGTGGACGCCGGCTTCCAGCATCTGACGCATGGTGACCTGGGGCATTGCAATACTCCTGATGGGGAACCGGCGATTCCGCCCGCGTGATAGGTATGCGGGACGCGTGGAAGCGCTGATGGTTCCGGGGTTGGGCTTCCCTGTTGCCTCCGTGGCCGAACTCCTTGCGGAGCACCCCGGCACGGATGGGGGCAACAAGTGTGGATTCGCCGATGACGTACGGCGTGGACGGTGT
>DMTA01000222.1 GCA_003454835.1 Achromobacter sp.
GCGCCCGACGCCGCGGTCACCGGGGAGGCGACCCCCCCCGATTGCGGTCCGGAGCCTTCGCTCCGGACTGCCCCGTCGTCATCTTCGTCCGCCTTCGGCTCCCTTCAGATTCCCTCGGGCTTATCGACGCCCCGCGCACCCCGGGCCGCCACCGCACCGGACTCTGGAAATTCAAGTCTTCTGGCCATTGGGACGGTCGGCGTGCTTGGCCTTTTTGTGCAGAGACCTTCGGGCTAGAAGCATCTTGCGGTGCCCGTCTCCGTTCGGCCGCGCGGGCGGCCTCCGGAGACTTTCGCGGCGTCTCGCGGCGTAGCGATGACGCTTCGCGTGTGGCTGATTCTGCTCTAGGTATCTGACACCCAGGTGAGATTCGCCTCATACCAAGTGCGTCTCTCGAGGGTGTCTCGAGGCTGTCAGACACCGGTAGCGGCAGACGCTATCGGCAGGTTCAGGCAGCGACGGCAATAATCGTCAATTGAACTCCAGTGCCCGATGGGCGGCGCGTACGGGTCGGCAAGTTGTGGCTGAACGTCGCCGCGCCGCCCATCACCGCCCCTCCCCCGTGACGGCGGGCCATTAGCAAACCAATCCCTGCTAGCGCGAAGCGCACACCGCCACGACGCCCCACCGACCCGATGCCGAGTTGCCGCCGTCCGGGCGGCAGCAACCCGGCGGCCCCGCAGATCCCCTTCCCTGACCACAGGTCTTGTAGCGCCCCATACCAAAGACCCTGGCAGCACGGCGTCGTGGTCACCGGGGAGGCGAGCGCCGTCGATGCGCCCGAGGGAATCNNGTCCGGAGCGAAGGCTCCGGACCGCAATCGTGGGCGATCGCCTCCCCGGTGACCACGGCGTCGGGCGACCTACGAAGATCTATCGCCCTTCAATTCACCTTAGCCCCAGACACCTCAACCGCCCTCTTCCAAGTCCCCAACTCCCGCTCGATATGCGCCCCAAACTCCCCAGGCGTAGACCCCACCACCTCATACCCATACCCCGCCAACTGCCCCTTCAACGCAGGCACCGCCACCGCCTCCGCAATTCCCTTGCTGACTGCATCAACCACCGCCCCCGGCGTGCCCGCCGGCGCCAATATCCCGTACCAACCGTTGACGACGAAGTTGGGGACGGTTTCGGCGACGGTGGGGACGTTGGGCAGAAGCGGAGAGCGGTGTTCGCCGGTGACGGCGATTGCCTTGAGTTTGCCGGCCTGCACTTGCGGCAGCGAGGTCGAGATGCTGTCGAACATCAAGGACACTTCGCCGCCTAGCAACGCGACGACTGCAGGACCGCTGCCTTTGTAGGGGACGTGCATCATGTCGGCGCCCGTCTGGTTCTTGAACATCTCGGCGGCCAGGTGGCTGGTGTTGCCGTTGCCGGCCGACGCGAAGCTCAGTTTGCCGGGGTTGGCCTTGCTGTAGGCGATGAGTTCGCTGACGGTGTTGGCGGGCGTGGCGAGCGGGGCGGCGACGAGCATGGGTAACGTGGCGACGAGGGAGACCGGCGCGAAGTCCTTGCGGGTGTCATAGGGCAGCGAGGGATAGAGGCTGGGGTTGATGGTGTGCGCGGCCAGCACCATGAGGAGCGTGTAGCCGTCGGGCTTGGCGCGGGCGAGTTGGGCGGAGGCGATGGCGCCGCCTGCGCCGGGTTTGTATTCGAGGACGACCGGTTGGCCCCACTTCTTCTGGAGTTCTGCGCCCAGCGGGCGCGCGAGCATGTCTGCGCTGCCGCCCGGCGGGTACGGGATCAACAAGGTGATGGGCTTGTCCGGATAGGTTGGCGCGGCGTGCGCGACGGCGCTGGCGCCTAGACACAGCACGCTTGCCGACGCGGCTGCCAGGATTGAACGGATCATCGGTAGCTCCTTTGCCCGGCGCGGGGCGGACGTGGTCATCATCAGGGCGGCAGGAACGGCTGCGCCTGCCAGTCGTTTGCGCACATCTCGGCGTGGCTGCGCAAGCCGGTCGCTGACGCACATCGCGACGCGCCCCGCGCAGAATCCCGCTTACGTGTGTCGCGGCGCGGCTGCGTCAGCAGGTCGATGCGCGTATCGCGGCACACCCGTGTCATCCACGACGATCGTTCGCGGCGATTGCGGAAAGTGCAGCGGCGCGTCGGTGACCGCGCGCAGGAAGTCTTCGGTCACGCCCGCCTTCATCGCGTGCACCTGTAAACCCACGGGCATGACGTCGATGACGGCGAGGTCCGTATAGATGCGCGACACCACGCCTTTGCCGGTGAGCGGATAGGTGCATTGCCGCAGGATCTTGGGCGTGCCGTCGCGGCCGCGGTGTTCCATGGTGACCAGGACCTGCTTGGCGCCGACGGCCAGGTCCATGGCGCCGCCGACGGCGGGGATGGCGTCCGTGGCGTCGGTTTTCCAGTTGGCGAGGTCGCCGCGTTCGGATACCTGGAAGGCGCCCAGGACCGCGTAGTCCAGGTGGCCGCCGCGCATCATGGCAAACGAGATGGTGTGTTCGGTGATGGACGCGCCTTGCAGCAAGGTGATGGGCTGGCGGCTGGCGTTGATGAGGTCGGGATCGACCTCGTCGCCAGCGGCGGCGGGGCCCATGCCGAGGATGCCGTTTTCGCTGTGCAGCAGGATCTCGCGGCCGCTGGGCAGGTAGTCGCCGACCAGGGTCGGCATGCCGATTCCCAGGTTGACGATGGCGCCGTCGGGGATGTCGCTGGCCAGAAGCTGCGCGATCTGCTGGCGGGTCAGGCCGATGATGTCTTGCATGTCAGGCCTCCACGCGCACGACGGATTTCACGAAGATGCCCTGCGTCATGATCTGTTCGGGCACCAGCGCGCCCAGCGGCACGATCTCGTCGACCTGTGCGATGGCGTGTCCGGCGGCCATGCACATGACGGGATTGAAGTTGCGCGCGGCGTGGCGGTACATGAGGTTGCCCCAGCGGTCGCCCAGGTGCGCCCGAATGAGCGCGTAGTCGGCGCGCAGGGGCTGCTCGAGCACGTAGCCGATGCCGTCGATGACTTCCTGGCGCCGCCCCTCGGCCAGTTCGGTGCCGTAGCCGGTGGGCGTGTAGAACGGACCGAGTCCAGCGCCGGCGGCGCGCAGCCGTTCGGCCAGGGTGCCTTGTGGCACGCATTCCAGTTCGACCTCGCCTGCGCGGTAGGCGCGGGCGAAAGCCTCGGAGTTGGGTGGGCGCGGGTGCGAACAGATGATCTTGCGGACCTGCTTGCGCACCAGCAGCGCGGCGATACCGCGTTCGAAGGTGCCGGCGTTGTTGGAGATGATGGTGAGGTTGCGCCGGTCCAGCTCGGCCAGGCAATGCAGCAGTTCATACGGCACGCCGGCCTCGCCGAAGCCGCCGACCAGCACGGATGCGCCGTCGGGGATGACGGCCACGGCGTGCGCCACGGATTCCTGAATCTTGTCGATCACTTATTGCTCCTGCACGAGACCTGCGGCGTCCACGATGCTTTTCCAGCGGGCGCGTTCCTGGTCGATGAAGGCCGCGAACTCCGCAGGCGTGTTGCCGCCGGCCTGGCCGCCCATGGCCTTGAAGCGTTCGCTGATCTCGGGGCTGCGCACCACGTCGCGCGTGGCGGCGTAGAGCTTGTCGATGGCGGCCTGCGGCGTGCCTGCCGGCGCGACAAGGCCGAACCACGCGGTGACCACCATGTCTTTGACGCCGGCCTCGGCCATGGTCGGCACGTCCGGCAATTCGGCGAGGCGCTTGTCGCTGGTGACGGCCAGCGCGCGCAGCTTGCCGGCCTGGATGTACGGCATGGAGCTGGGCAGGTTGTCGATCATGAAGGTGAACTGCTGCCCGAGCAGCGCGGCCACGGCGGGGCCGGCGCCCTTGTAGGCGACGTGCGTGCCGGGGATGCCGGCGCGCTGCTTGAACATTTCGGCGGACAGGTGCGGCGACTGGCCCGCGCCGGAACTGCCGAAAGAGACTTTGAAAGGATCCTGCCTGACCTGTGCCAACAAGTCCGCCACGCTGCGGGCGGGCGAGGCCTCGTTGACGACGAGGACGTTGGGCACCGAGATCACGAGCGTCACGGGCGCGAAGTCGGCGGGCTTGTAGGGCAGTGTCTTGTAGAGCGCATAGTTGATGGCGTTGGGGCCGATGTTGCCCATCAGCAGCGTGTAGCCGTCGG
>DMTA01000067.1 GCA_003454835.1 Achromobacter sp.
GCCCATCGGCGAGATGTACGTGCCTTCGCTGACGATGAGGCCGGCGCCGGCGCGCTGCGCGTAGTAGCGCGCCATCAGCGCATTGGCGCAGTCGCCGGGCTGCGTGGCGCGCGAACGCGTCATCGGCGGCATGACGATGCGGTTGGGCAGCGTCAGGCTGCCCAGCGCCAGCGGTTGGAACAGCGGATCAGTCGTGTGCATGCTCGGGTTCCATTCGGTTCAGTCCCATTCGGTTCAGTCGCTTTCGGCTCAGTCCCACGCTGCGGCCAACCCTTCCGGGCTGACTTCGCGGCCGTTGCGCTCCAGCGCGGTGATCTGCGCCATGTCGTCGTCCGTCAGGTGCAGGTCCTGGGCGAGCAGGTTGCTGGCCAGGTTCTCGCGCTTGGTGGACGACGGGATCACGGCATAACCCAGCTGCAGGGCCCAGGCCAGCGCGACCTGCGCGGGCGTGGCTTCGTGGCGCTGCGCGATCTGACCGATGACCGGATCCTTGAGCACCTTGCCGTACGCCAGCGTCATGTACGAGGTGACGTGAATGCCCTGTTCCTTCAGGAAGGCGGTCAGCGTGCGGTTCTGCAGGTAGGGGCTGAGCTCGATCTGGTTGGTGGCGATTGCTTCGCGGCCGACGGCGGCGATGGCGGCGCGCGTTTGCGCGATGGGGAAGTTGGAAATGCCGATCTGGCGCGTCAGGCCTTGCGCCTTGGCGTCGGCCAGCGCGGTCATGAATTCGTCGACGGAAACGCCGTTGTCCGGCGCGGGCCAGTGGATCAGCGTCAGGTCCACGTAGTCGGTGCGCAGCTTGGCCAGGCTGTCCTTCAGGCTGGGGACGAGCTTGTCCTTCGCGTAGTTGGGCACCCAGATCTTGGTGGTGATGAACAGGTCTTCGCGGGGCACGTTGGATTCGGCGATGGCCTGGCCGACGTCGGCCTCGTTCTCGTAGATCTGCGCGGTGTCGATGGCGCGGTAGCCGACGTCCAGCGCGTTGCGCACGGAATCGATGACGGTCTGGCCTTGCAGACGAAAGGTGCCGACGCCAAAGGCGGGGATGCTCATGTAAAACTCCTGGGGGTGTGCGTGGCCGAACGTGCGGTGTTCGGGAATGGACGTAGTGTGCCCGCCGTATCCTTGCGGAAAAATACCGGTATTGGCGAAATACTTTTGATAAAACGTCAAATATGAAAACCACCCTCGACGAAATGCAGGTCTTCATCGCCATCGTGGACAGCGGCTCGATCACCGCCGCCGCCGACGTGCTGGGCCAGACCATCTCCGCCACCAGCCGCACCATGAGCCGGCTGGAAGAAAAGCTGCAGACCACGCTCATGCGGCGCACGACCCGGCGGCTGGCGCTGACGGAAGAAGGCAAGGCCTACCTGGAGCAGGCGCGGCGGATCATCGCGGCGGTCGAGGAGGCCGAAGAGCTGATGAACCTGCGCCGCAACCAGCCCGCGGGCCTCCTGCGCGTGGATGCGGCATCGCCCTTCATGCTGCACGTCATCGCGCCGCTGGTGCCGGCCTATCGCAAGCGCTATCCGCAGGTGGAGCTGGAGCTCACCAGCAACGAAGGCAACATCGACCTGCTGGAGCGGCGCACAGATCTGGCGTTTCGCATCGGGCGGCTGAAGGACTCATCGCTGCACGCTGTAGCGCTGGGCACGAGCCGGGTGCGCGTGCTGGCCAGTCCGGGCTATCTGGCGCGGCACGGCACGCCCCGCCGTGCGGCGGACCTGGCTTCGCACGTGCTGCTGGGCTTTGCCCAACTGGAACCGCTGAACGAATGGCCGCTGCTGGACGGGGACGGGCAGCCGGTGCACATCAAGCCGCAGGTGCGCGCGCACAGCGGCGAGACGCTGCGCCAGCTTGCGCTGAACGATGGCGGCATCGTGTGCCTGTCCGACTTCATGACGCGCGGCGACCGCGCAAGCGGCGCGTTGCAGCCGCTGTTTGTGAAGCAGTTGCTGGAAGTGCGGCAGCCGATCAACGCGGTGTACTACCGGAATACCGCGATTTCGTCGCGCATCAAGTCCTTCATTGATTTCGTGGTCGAGACCGTTGGAACGCGCGGGTTCGAGGAATAGCCGGCCAGCAAAGATGTATCCAATGGCGTCCTTGGCGATGAATGCGCGGGCAGGGTCCTTATACTGTCCCCGTTTTTATTTCGAACCTTGGACACGCATGAGCATCTTCTCCCGTTTCTTCGGCCGCAAGGAAGCCTCCCCCGACGCCGCCGATCCGGCGGATTCCAACGCCCTGCTGGCGAATCCGGACATCGCGCAGCCATTGAGCCTGCAGGTCCTGTTCGCCGCGCCGCTGGCGATTACCGAGGCGGCGCTGACCGACGCGTTGCGCGCATATCACCCGACGATGCAACAGGCCCGCGCCGAAATCGCGCCCGACATGCCGGAATTCCTGGGCATGGCCGGCTGGGACAAGCACGTCGTGCGGCTGGTGGGCTTCAATGCGCCCTACCCCAAGGACGCGCTGGAAACCTGCGTGGCGCCGTCGCACTATCCGGCCACGGTGAAGGACGAGGTCCGCGCGCACGTGAGCCACATCATCCTGTACTACGCGGGCTACGAGACCGATCCGCTGGAGCAGTACGTGGCGCTGGCCGCGGTGGCGGGGGCGTTGGCAGGCTTCAAGGCGTTGGCGGTGCTGAACGAGCATGCGCATACGTCGCTGCCGGCCGGCGTGTTTGCCGACGAGTCGCTGGGCGACGAAAGCCTGGATCTCCTGCGCACGCTGCCGCTGAACATGCTGTATTGCGGCTTTGTGAAATACGACGTGGAAGGTGTGCAGGGCGTGTGGATGCGCACCTATGGCGGCGATGCGTTCGGCCTGCCGGATTTCGCGGCGCTGGCGACGGGACATGACGAGGGCGAGATGTACTCGACCATGTTCAACAACATCATGAGCTACATGCTGGAAAGCGGCGCCGAACTGGCAGCCGGGCACACCATGCAGATCGGCGAGAACGCCTACATGAAGCTGCGCGAGCCGGCCAAGGAAGAGTATTACCTGGACGGTCCGGCGCAGGTGCTGGTGGCTGAGATCATCACGGCCGACCAGATCAACACGCCGGGTTAAAAAGCAAGATCACCCAAGCGCGCGCCGCGGTCCCCGCCACCGCCGCGCGCGTGAAGTCCGCTTTTGAACGCGTGGTCGCGACGGTACGGGATATGCAATTGGAAACATGGCTGACGGCTGTGTGTATCCACTGGCGACCACTGTGGTGGACCTAATGGTTCGCTCCTTATACTGCCCCGGCTTTGATTCGAACCCTGGACAAGTATGAGCATCTTTTCACGTTTCTTCGGGCGCAAGGATGGATTCAACGATTCCACCCCCCTGCAGGCGAATCCGGACATCGCGCACCCGTTGAGCTTGCAAGTTGTCTTTGCCGCGCCACTGGCAGTTACCGAGGCGGCGCTGACCCAAACACTGCGCGCCTATCACTCGAGCATGAAGAAAGCGCGTGTGGAACTCGCGTCTCGCATGCTGGAGATCCTGGGCATGGTGGGCTGGGGCAATCATGTCGTGCGGCTTGAAGGCGTCAATGCCCCTTATCCCAAGAGCGCGCTGGAATCATGCGTGGCGCCGTCGAGCTATCCCGATGACGTGAAGGACGAGGTCCGGGCCCACGCCAGCCACATCCGTCTGCATTACGTGGGATTCGAGACGGATCCGTTGGAACAGTACGTAGCGCTGGCCGCGGTGGCGGGCGCGCTGGCCCGCATCAAGACGCTGGCGGCGCTGGCGGTGCTCAATGAGCGTGCGCGTACGTCGCTTCCAGCCGGCATGGTCGCCGACGAGGAGTACCTGGCCAAGGACAGCGTGGATATCTTGCGTGTATTGCCGTTCAGGATGCTGTTTTGTGGCTTCAGGGAGTTCAAAGTAGAAGGGATGCATGGCGTGTGGATGCGTTCCTATGGCGCCAATGCGTTCGGACTGCCTGATTTGGCTTTGCTGGCAATAGGGCAAGAGCAATCCGAGTCCTACTATGCCGTTTTGGACATTCTCATTCCCCATTGGGTCAAAACCGGTGCGGAAGTGGCCGCCGGTCAAACCAGGCAGATCGCCAAGCGGGCCTACATGACGCTGCGCGAGCCGACCAAGGAAGATTGCCTGGACGGCTCGGGTCGGGTGCTGGTCGGCGACATCGAGCGGAACGACCAGGACGACACCCCGGAATAGTTCACAGCAGGCCCGCGCTGCGGGCCCGCGCCACCGCCTGCGTCCGGCTGTCCGCACTGAGCTTGACGTTCAGATGGCGCAGATGCGTGCGCACGGTGCTCTCAGAAACGAAGAGCTGCCGCGCGATGGCGCTGTTGGAATGACCCTCGGCCAACAGGCGCAGCACGCGCAGCTCCTTGGGCGTGAGGCTTTCCGCGCACGGCGATTCGGCGGCCGGCGTGATCGGAGCCGCCGCGCAGGGGCCGACCTGCGCCAGGTAGCGCTGCCACCACTCACGTGCGCCTTCTGACGCCAGCCACGCATTGCCGGCCGCCGATGCGGCATGGCGCTGCAATAGGCGGGCCAGCGCCGCGCCCTCATCCACCAGCACGCGGCATAGACCTTCGGATTGCGCGGTGTGCAGCAACGGCACAAGCTGCGCTGCCGCCCCGCCATCGTCCTGTGTGCGAGCCA
>DMTA01000090.1 GCA_003454835.1 Achromobacter sp.
TGCCTGGACTGGAGCGAGCGGCGCTCGCACCTGGGCGGCGCGCTCGGCGCCGCGCTGCTCGATGCGCTCCTGGCGCGCGGCTGGATCAGCAAGGATCTGGACTCGCGCGCGCTGCGCATCACGGCCAAGGGCGAACGTCAGTTCCCGGCCTTCTTCGGTTTCGCGGGCGACCAGCCCGCCGCCCAAAGGGACGCGCATGCAGCAGCCTGATCGCTTCTTCTTCGCCTCGCCTGATCCATACCGCCCAAACCGGCGGTGCACCCGCACACAACCTTTCAAGCCGCGGATGCGGCTTTTTTTACGTCTTTCCGTCCCTCGCGGACAGCATCTCAACCCTGTACAGGAGGTGGCCTTGCCTACGCTGGCCCTGCACGCGTTCCGTCACGTCATGTCGATCGTGTCGGAATTGCGCATCGACGTTAACCATAGTCCCGAAGAGGTCGACAAGGAACTCGATGCCATCCACAACCGCATGAATCGTCCAATGGACCGCCTGCATGGACTGCCGGAGGTCAAGACCGACATCCCTGGCGTCGTGCTTCGCTACCGCGAGGCAGACGGCGAGTATTACGTGTATGTGGTGGACGTGCGGCGCAACCGGCTGGCGGGCTATACCGTCTTTAACCGCCTGATCGAAGTGGACCGGCGCGCCGATCCCTACGTGCGCGCCCCGCATTCCAAATACGCCGCCCCGTACCAGGGCATGGGCCTGGCCACCGCGGTGTACCGCTGGGCGCTGGATGCGGGACTGTGCATCCTCAGCGGCGCGCGTCAGTCGGTCGGCGCGCATCGTCTGTGGATGGGGTTGGCGCGCGACTATGCGTTGGGCTTTGTGGATCTGCGCTGCAAGCAGCTCACGTATCTTGGACCTGACGTCAGTCCTGCGGTGCGGGACGACCTGCATACCCGCATGATCCTGCTCGGCGAGGGCTGGCAACTGGACGATTACATGCGCGTGACGGGGATGAAAGTGTCCCAGGATGCACTTTCGCAACAGGCCCTAGGGTAATCCCCCGGACACTGCTGCAGAAGCCGCACCGCTTTAGGGCGGTGCGGTCCTGCAACCCGCGTCAACGTTAACTCTTGGCAAGATTGCCGTTTTTATTCCCAGTACTTGAGAAACGGGGACGCGCTTGCGGCAGCGCAACAGTGTTTCCATCTTCTGCTGGAGTTACAAAACTTATCCGGATTGTCATCGAATCACGGAGTATGCTCGACGGCAGATAGAGGACTACCGAAGTGCATCAGAACAACTTGATCTACAAGGGATACCGCCTCACGGCCAAGGTCTCCCGAGGCAGCGGCGCTATCGAAGTTCCTGCGCAGCCCAGCGGCCCCGTCTTCATCGCCTCGGTGATGGTCGTGCAGGCAGGCGCCATCCTCGAAGGCGGCGACGAATATCCCGTACCGCAATTTGCCGGCGGCGGCTTTGTCTACAGCCCGCGCGAGGCCGTGCATGCGGCCATTCTGCACGGCCGCGAGATCGTGGACGGCCTGACCAATCTGCCGTCCTGACCCGACTGCCCTCTGAAGGCTACATCGAAAACACTTCGCGCCAATCGCGCGTCTTGGCCAGCGTCTGCACGGTGGCGGACTGCTCCAGGATCGTCACGGCCTTCTTGAATTCCTCGGCCGAGGCGCCGTCTTCCAGAATCACCATGCGCGAATTGCGCGCATCGGCCATCTTCACGTCCGACATCTTGCCGTGGGTCTGATAGACCTGCGTCCAGTCCATTTTCTTGCCGGCCTTCAGAGCGATCGGCTCGATGTAGGTGAGGGCGGTGCTGCCCGCCGCGCGCACCGCATACGCAAAGTCCGCCGTGTGACCGCTGCTGCCCTTGGCGCGCGCGCCCTTGACCATGCGATTCACGCCGACGCCTTCGGCCAGCGCACGGCCCACCTGCGCGCGGAATCGCAGTTGGCTGAAACGCGGCATCCACTTCGCGCATTGAAACGACAGCGCCATCGCCAGCTTCACCGCGTCCCACAGCGCTTCCTGCAACTGCTCGTTGGGGCCCGATGCCACGATGGCGCCCGACCGGTCGAAGTGGGCAAGCGTGACGCCCGGTGTTTCGTTCAGGATGTCGATGCGCTTGGCCGCCACGTCGATGCCGAAGCTCGACGCATGCATCGCGGTCTCACAGGCGTCGGTCAGGTAGAACGACGACTCGTCCGGATGCGCGATGAAGAAGGCGGCGTGCTGGCCGTCAAGGCCCAGCGTCATGGGGGACACGGCGCGGATGGCGTGTTCGCCCGCCGGCAGGACAGTCCAGCCGGAGGCTTCCAGAAAATTGCTCATAGGATCAGTTCGATTTGGCGGCCTTTGAGGGGATGCGCAAAGCCGCCGGCCAGCGTCAGGTTCGCTCGCGGCAGGAAATACTGCATCAGCGTCGCGATGGTGTCCAGCGCGGGCACGACGGGCTCAGCATAGCCTTCGCCTTCCTCGACCCAGATGTGCTCATGGCTGCGGTCGGCCAGCGGCTTTCGGTACTGCGGCCGGTCCGCGCCCACCAGGCTGGTGTGAAACGAGTCGTCGGTGTCCACCCCATACACCCGGTGCGGTCCCACGAACAAACTGGCACAGAACGCTTCTGTCAGAAAGATGGTGGCCTGGCCGTGCACGGCCGTGCGGGCGCCCCGGTACATGACGCGAAAGATCACGTCCTCGCGCACGTCGCCTTTGATCTTGCAGGGGCTGCTGAACTCCATCCACTGCGCATTGCCCGCCGCCGGCTTCGGGAGCCAGACGATCGGCTTCGCGGTTTCCTTGGGTTCGGCAAGAATCTCTTGCACCTCATCAACGGTGATTAGCGGTTCGAACTTGTTGGCCATGGAAACAGATAAAGGGTCTTGGGGGCGCGCGGGCAAACCTGCGAGAGGCATGCGCTGCGCCCGCCGCGCCGCGGAAGAGAAACACGCGCGCGCAGCATTGCGAGGGGGCGTAATCTTACAAGATGAAGACGGCCGAGGTCAGTTGGCTGTATGGATATACAGCTTTCACAGCGAGGTCGCACCAAAGGTGTCGCACTGCTTGATGCTGCCGCTTTCCAGCCCGCGCTTGAACCAGCGCACGCGCTGCGCCGAGCTTCCGTGCGTGAAGGCATCGGGCACGACGTACCCCTGGCTCTGCTTCTGCAACCGGTCGTCACCGATCGCCGTGGCCGCCGCCAGCGCTTCCTCGACGTCGCCGCCTTCAAGAATGTTGCGCGCCGCATCCGCGCGTTGCGCCCACAGGCCGGCAAAGCAGTCGGCCTGCAGCTCCAGCCGCACGGAAAGCGCATTGGCCTGCGAGGGGTTACGGCGGCGCAATTGGTCCACCTGGTCCGAAATGCCCAGCAGATGCTGCACATGATGGCCGACTTCATGCGCGATCACGTACGCCTGGGCGAAATCGCCCGGCGCCTTGAACCGGTTCTGCAGCTCATCAAAGAACGACAGGTCTATATAGACCTTGCTGTCGCCCGGGCAGTAGAACGGCCCCATGGCGGACTGGCCCGTGCCGCAGGCCGTGGGCGTGGCGCCACGAAACAGCACCAGCTTGGGCTCGATGTACTGGCGGTTCAGTTCCTTCTGGAAGATGACGTTCCAGACGTCCTCGGTTTCGCCCAGCACCTTGGACACGAAGACGGCTTGCGGATCGTTGGCCGGCGGGGCCGTCGCGGGGGCCTGCTCCTGCACCGCGGGGCCTTCCGCCATATCCAGGACGACACGGGGATCCACACCGAAGTACATTGCGACAAGGGCAAGTACTATCGTGCCTATGCCGATGGTGCCACGGCCCCCGATTCGCGGGCCGCCCGAACGGCGGTCTTCCACATTGTTGCTCTGGCGCGAATTTCCAAGGCGCATATTCGTTCTCCGGGGCGGATCGGCGATACCGCCATTTTGCATCGCCGCGCTATTTGGCGGCTTTCAAGGATGTTAGGATAAACCCATGGCTTTGTACTTCTCCGTTCATCCCGCAAATCCCCAGCCGCGGCTGCTCAAGCAAGCCGCGCAATGGCTTAATGACGGGGGCCTGGTGGCCGTACCCACCGACTCCAGTTATGCCGTCGTCGCCCGCCTGGACGATAAAAGCGCCGCCGATGGGCTGCGCCGTCTGCGCGGACTCGACGAACGCCACCACCTCACGCTTCTCTGCCGCGATCTGGCCGAAATCGGCCACTTCGCCCGCGTCGACAACAAGCAATACCGCCTGCTGAAAGCCGCGACGCCCGGCCCCTGGACCTTCATCCTCGAGGCCACGAAGGAAGTCCCGCGGCGCGTATCGCACCCCTCGCGCAAGACCATCGGCATCCGCGTGCCGGATCACGCCGTCCTCCTGGGCCTGCTGGAACAGGCGGGCTCGCCCCTGCTGTCCACGACGCTCATTCCCAAGGATGAAACCGAGGCGCTGAACGACGCCGAGGAAATCCGCGAGCGCTACGACCACGATCTGGCCGCCATCATCGATGCGGGCGCTTGCCCCCAGGCGCCCACCACGGTGATCGACCTCACGGGCGACGAACCCGTTGTCGTGCGCCTGGGCCGCGGCGATCCCGCCACGCTCGGACTTGTCTGATTTCACCCCTCGCCTCGATGTACGAGACGTGCCGCGCGCGGGCGCGGCTCATCTACAATCCGGTTCGCCATGAATGACATCATCCAAACCATTGCGGTCTACGCGATACCGGTTATCTTCGCCATCACCCTGCACGAAGCCGCGCACGGCTACGTGGCGCGCATGCTGGGCGATCCGACCGCCTACCAGGCCGGACGGGTCAGCCTGAATCCGGCGCGGCACATCGACCCTGTCGGTACGCTGCTGGTGCCGGTCGCCATCCTGCTGGCCTCCAAGCTCATCGGCGGGTCCATGCTGCTCTTCGGCTGGGCCAAGCCGGTCCCGGTCGACTTCGGCCGGCTGCGCCGTCCCAAAAAGGACATGGCCTGGGTGGCGCTGGCCGGTCCGGGCGCCAACCTGTTCATGGCGATCCTCTGGGCGCTGTCGCTGCGCCTGTTCTTGGAAACCGGCCTGCGCGAAAGCTTCTGGTTCGAAATGGCCGAGGCGGGCGTCAACGTCAACCTCGTGCTGATGGCGCTGAACCTGCTGCCCATTCTGCCGCTCGATGGCGGACGCGTCCTGTTCAGCCTGCTGCCCAATCGTCTGGCGTGGCAATACTCGAAAATCGAGCCGTATGGCTTGATGATCGTCATTATCCTGCTGGTCACTGATGTGCTCTGGTTATTGATGCAACCGGTGCTCACGCTGGGATGGACAATCGTTCGGTGGTTTGTATAAGTTTCCACCCAATATCCGTTAAACTCAGCGGTTTTACTGAATCTGGCCCTGAGGCAATCCCGCCGCGGGGTTTTGGAGCCCGAATCTATGGCATCCCCTGCTACCGCCGCAGGCGTTAATTTCCAGGGCAGCATGGTGGCCCTGGTCACCCCAATGCAACCCGACGGCAGCCTGGACTACGCTGCCTACCGGTCGTTGATCGACTGGCACGTCCAGGAAGGCACCGACGCGCTGGTGGTGGTGGGTACCACCGGGGAGTCGCCCACGGTCTCCATGGAAGAACACGCGGAACTTATCCGCGTTGCCGTCGAACACGCCGCCGGCCGCATTCCGGTCATTGCTGGCGTGGGCGCCAACTCCACCGACGAAGCCATCCACCTGACGCGCCACGCCAAGGCGGTCGGCGCGCACGCGGGCCTGTCGGTCGTTCCGTACTACAACAAGCCGTCGCAAGAAGGCCTGTACCGCCACTTCCGCACCATCGCGGAAGCCGTCGATCTGCCCACTATCCTGTACAACGTGCCGGGCCGCACCGTTGCCGACATGAGCAACGAGACGATTCTGCGCTTGGCGCAGGTGCCGGGCATTATCGGCATCAAGGACGCCACCGGCGACATCGCCCGCGGCGGCCTGTTGCTGCGCGAGGCGCCCGCCAGCTTCCAGGTCTTCAGCGGCGACGATCCCACCGCGGCAGCCCTGATCCTGCTGGGCGCGCGCGGCAACATTTCCGTCACGGCCAACGTGGCGCCCAAGCTCATGCGCGACCTCTGTGCCGCCGCCCTGGCGGGCGACGTGCCGAAGGTCCGTGAACTTAACGCGTTCCTGGCGCGTCTGAACAAGGTTTTGTTCGTTGAAGCCAACCCCATCCCCGTCAAATGGGCGTTGGCCGAAATGGGTCGCAGCGCGCTGGGCTACCGGCTGCCGCTGGTCGAACTGAGCGCGCCGCATCACGCAACGGTGCGCAACGCGCTCCAGGAAACGGGACTGCTCTAAATATCGTGAGGAAACGTATGAACAAGCGTCATGCCGGTTTGTCGGCATTGATGTCTCTGGTGTTGCTGGCCGGGTGCTCCGAGGTCAACCAATTCCTGGGCAATGAAGAATCGGTCGACTACAAGAGCGCAGTGAATCAACGCGGAGAGCCTCTGAGCATTCCGCCCGACCTGACGCAAGCCAACAGCGACCCCCGCTACCGCGCGCCGGCCTCCGGCTCCACCACCTTCTCTGAATTCCAGCAGCAAGGCGTGGCCCAGGCCAGCGCCCCGAAGACCAGCAATGTGCTTCCCAGCCGCTCCGACATGCGTGTCGAGCGCGACGGCGACCTGCGCTGGCTCGTGGTGGACCGTCCGCCCGAGCAGATCTTCCCCCGCCTGATCGACTTCTGGACCGAAAGCGGCTTTACCGTCGCCACCAACAACCCCGGGGCCGGCCTGATCGAAACCGACTGGGCGGAAAACCGCGCCAAGATCCCGGAAAGCTGGCTGCGCCAGGCGCTGGGGTCGGTTCTGGAAACGGCCTGGGACAGCGGCGAGCGCGAGAAATTCCGCACCCGCGTCG
Source organism: Achromobacter sp. (assembly GCA_003454835.1). GTDB lineage: Bacteria > Pseudomonadota > Gammaproteobacteria > Burkholderiales > Burkholderiaceae_B > Achromobacter. The sequence continues at coordinate 6,836 of DMTA01000090.1, forward strand.
AACGCGTCAACGGCCACACCGAAATCTACGTCAGCCACCGCCAGATGCTTGAAAAGCGCGTCGGCTCCGACGGCGCTCAAGTGCAGTGGCAGAACGGCAAGGAAGACCCGGGCCTGAACGCCGCCATGCTGGCGCGCATGATGGTCTATCTGGGCACCGACGTCGACAACGCCCGCAGGCTGGTGCAGCAGGCCGAAGCCTCGCCGCAGCGTCCCGCCGTGCAGCAGGACGTGCGTGCGCAGGGCGCGTCGCTTATCGTCAGCGAATCCTTCGACCGCGCATGGCGCCGTGTCGGCGTGGCGCTCGATGGCGGCGGCTTCGCTGTCGACGACCGCGACCGTTCGGCCGGCGACTACTTCGTGCGCTATGTGGACACCGACACCGGCGAAAAGATGGAACAGCCCGGCTTCTTCAGCCGCATGTTCTCCGGCGACAAGAAGGCGCAGGCGCCCCAATACCGCATCCACCTGGTCGGTAGCGGCGAACAGACCACCGTCTCGGTGCTGGACGCCAACGGTTCGCCTGACAACAGCCCGACGGCGCAGCGCCTGCTGAGCGTCCTGAAGGACAAGATGTAATTGCAGCGCCAAGCCGCGCACGCTCAGCGTGCCGCGGCAAGGCACAAAAAAACCCTGGCATGACATGCCAGGGTTTTTTTTGCGTCTTTCAGTGCGGGGGTTCGTGCCTGAAGATTTACGACGCGGGGGTGGTCGAGCCGCCCGGGGTGGTGGAACCGGAGCCAGGCGTCGTGCCAGGGGTCGGCGCGGGCGATGCCGGCGGGGTGCCGCCAGGAGCGGGCGTGGACGCGCCGGGAGTGGGGTTGGCCGCCGGTGCCGGGGCATCTTCCTTCTTGTTGCAAGCGCTGAGCGCGACGGCCAGCACCGAGGCAATAATCAAGGTTTTGCTCATCATTATTTGAACTCCTGTAGATGACGACTCTTGAAACCCCGTTAGGGGAAACCAGAATTCAGGCTACAGGAAGGTTCAAGCCGATCGCGTGTGAAAGTTAAAGCGGTGGCATCCCAAAAGCAACAAACCTTTCAGCTTGGTGTTATGTCTTTCTTGATGTGACCCGCCGAAAAGACCTGATTTCTTTCTGTGCGACACGGATACTTTGAGGTTTCCAGATACTACTCGGGACGATAATGAATCCAACCCGAGTCCAGCCAATCCGCCAGGCAACTGCGCGCGTCATCTGACAAACGGGCGCAGGCGGGGTGCGAGCAATCCAGGCTACGCGCATCGGCCAGCAGGCGCAACGCCGCATCGGCGGGCGTCATGGCCGTTTCTCCGTTGATGAAGAGCTGCTTGCCGCGATACAGCATGCGGCTGCGGCGATCCAGCACCAGGCGGCCGGATGCGGGCCAGTCTTCTTCCAGATCCACGTCCACGCCTTCAGGCGCATCGAACACGCTGAGGTTGCTGGGTTCGGTCAGCCAACAGCCGAGAAAGCGCGACGCCAGGGCATCGTCAAAACGCAGCTTCTCGACCGTTTCCAGCGTGGCGGCCACCAGTCCGTCAGGCAGGGCCGCGGGCGTGTCCACCGCCGGTTGGGCCGGGTCGCGGTAGACGGCGGACAGTTTCGGGCCGGGCAGGGCGGGTTCGCCGTAGGGACCGCCCAGAAGGCCCACGCGGGCCATCACCTGGTCCGCGGCGGCTTCCAACAGGCCGCGCGCCAGCGTCGCCTGCGTCGGTGCACGGAAGCCGATCGAGATCGTCATGCAGCCGTCGCCCATCGCAATGCCGTCATGCGCGGCCTGCGGCGGCAGGTACAGCATGTCGCCCGGCGCCAGCACCGCCTTCTCCTCGGGCTGGAAGTTGCTCAGGATCTTGAGCGGCAGGCCCGGCTCCAGCGACAGGTCCTTCTGCCGGCCATAGCTCCATTCGCGCTCACCCGCGGCCTGCAGCAGGAACACGTCGTAGCTGTCAAAGTGCGGACCGACGCCGCCGCCGTGGCTGGCGACGCTGATCATCACGTCGTCCAGCCGCGCGTCCGGAATGAAGCGGAACAGGGCCATCAGCTCGGCCGCGGCATCGCTGTGCAGGTCCACGCTCTGCACCAGCAGCGTCCAGTCACCCTCGTTGTCCTTGGGCAGGCACGCGAAGGGGCCGGTTTCCATTTGCCATTCGCCGTTTTCGCGCCAGATCAGGCGCGATTCCACGTCGTCACGGCGCGCGAGCTTCTTGATGGCCGCGATGGTGACGGGCGGCTTGAAGGCCGGAATGGCCTGGCGGATCAGCAGCGGCTTCTTCTGCCAGTAACGGCGCATGAAGTCGTTGGGGCTTTGATTGCCCAGGAGCGGCAGCGGTTGGTCGAGGTTCATTGGAGGTGCTTCTTCAAGCGGTAAAGGGCATCCAGCGCTTCGCGCGGGGTGAGGCTGTCGGGGTCAATGGCTGAGAGCTCCTCGCGCAGCGAGTCCAGCGCCTCGATGGCGTCCGAGCGTTCGGCTTCGGCGTAGGCCTGCGCGTCGGCTTCGGCGGCGGCCGAGAACAGCCCGAGCTGCGGTGTGGGGGCGCCTTGCGCTTCCAGGCGTTCAAGCTCGCGTGTCGCCTGGCGGATGACCGCGGCGGGCACGCCCGCGCGCTGGGCCACCTGAATCCCGTAGCTGCGACTGGCCGGGCCTTCGCGCACCTCGTGCAGGAAGACGATGCCACTTGCCGATTCGGCGGCGGCCAGGTGCACGTTGGCGGCCGTGGCCTGCTCGGCGGGCAGACGGGTCAGTTCAAAATAGTGCGTGGCAAACAGCGTCAGCGCGCGGTTGTGCGACAAAAGCCGGCAGGCGATCGCCCAGGCGAGCGCCAGGCCGTCGTAGGTAGACGTGCCGCGCCCGATCTCGTCCATCAGCACCAGGCTGTTGGGCGTGCTGGCCGACAGAATGGCCGCGGCCTCCGTCATCTCCATCATGAAGGTTGAGCGTCCGCCCGCCAGATCGTCCGCCGCGCCGATCCGCGTGAAGATGCGGTCGATCTTGCCGATCCGGGCGCGCGACGCAGGCACGAAGCTGCCGATGCGCGCCAGTAGCACGATCAGCGCCACCTGCCGCATGTACGTCGATTTACCGCCCATGTTCGGGCCGGTGATGAGCAGCATGCGCCGCGCGGGGTCCAGACGGCAGCCGTTCGGCGTGAAGCGTTCGATGGCGTGTTCCACCACCGGGTGGCGGCCGGCGTCGATGTCGATGTCGGCTTGTTCGGACAGCTCGGGCGCAACCCAGTCGTGACGTTGCGCGTGCTCGGCCAGGGCGGCCAGCGTGTCCAGTTCCGCCAGCGCCGCGGCGCAATCCGAGAGCGGGCGCACGTGTTCGGCCAGCACGTCGAGCAATTGCTCGAATAGCCATTTCTCGCGGGCCAGCGAGCGGTCCTGTGCGGACAGCACCTTGTCTTCCCAGGTCTTGAGTTCGGGCGTGATGTAGCGTTCGGCGTTCTTGAGCGTCTGGCGGCGGCGGTAGTCTTCCGGCACTTTGGCCGTCTGGCCTTTGGTGACCTCGATATAGAAGCCGTGCACGCGGTTGAACTCCACGCGCAGATTGCTGATGCCGGTGCGCTCGCGCTCGCGCGCTTCGAGCTGGACCAGGAAGTCGCCGCCATCGGCGGCCAGTCCGCGCAATTCGTCCAGTTCCGCGTCAAAGCCGGCCGCCAGCACGCCGCCATCGCGAATGGCAACGGCGGGTTCGGGCGCAATGGCACGCACCAGCAGCGCGGCCAGCGCCGGATCCACCGACAGATGGGAAATCAGCTCGCCGATGCGCGGCGAGGCCGACATGGGTTCGACCAGATCGGCCAACGCGGGCAGGGCCTGCAGCGCATCCCGCAGGCTGGCGAGTTCGCGCGGGCGTACGGACCGCAGCGCCAGTCGCGCCGCGATGCGCTCGATATCGGGAAAGGCGTTCAAGGAGGCGCGCAGGGCTTCCAGCAGTCCCGCCGAGCCGAACGTCTGCTCGACGTCCATGCGGCCGGCCAGCAGCGCAGAAATGGCCTGCTGGCGCGCGAGCGCCTGGTCGTTCTCGCGCAAGGGGTGATGCAGCCACCGTCGCAGCAAACGGCTGCCCATCGGCGTACGGCAACCGTCCAGCAGCGAGAACAGCGTGGGCGAGTCTTCGCCCGACAGTGTCTGCGTCAGTTCCAGGTTGCGGCGCGTGACCGGGTCCAGCAACACGAATTGCCCGGGCCGCTCGGCGGACAGACTTTGCACGTGCGCCAGCGCCTGCGACTGCGTGCGCGCCGCATAGCGCAGCAGGGCGCCCGCCGCGCAGATGCCGGCCGGCATGTCTTCGATGTCAAAGCCCGCCAGCGTGTCCGTCTTGAAATGCGCCAGCAGATGCGCGCGGGCGCCGTCGCTTTCAAAGTGCCAGTCCGGCACCCGGGACCGCGCGCCTTCGAACGGAAAGTCGAACTCCGCGCTGTCTGCGCAGACAATCTCCGCCGGCGCGATGCGGTGCAACTCGGATTCCAGTTGAGCCGGCGCGCATTCGGTCACACGGAACTCGCCGCTGGCCAGATTCAACCAGGCCAGCCCGGCACGTGGCGCGCGCGCGCTTCCGCTGACAAAAATGGCCGCCAGCGCGCGGTCCGCCTTGGCGGGCAAGAGGGCGTCATCGGTCAACGTGCCAGGCGTCACGATGCGCACGATACGGCGCTCGACCGGGCCTTTGGAGGCGGCGGGATCGCCGATCTGTTCGCAGATGGCGATGGACTCACCCATGGCCACGAGCCGCGCCAGGTATTGCTCCATGGCATGTACGGGCAGCCCTGCCATGGGGATGGGCACGCCGTTGGACGAGCCCCGCTTGGTCAAGGTCAGATTAAGCAACCGCGCGCCGCGCTCGGCATCTTCATAGAACATTTCATAGAAGTCGCCCATGCGATAGAACAGCAGCAACGGACCGGCCTCGGCTTTGAGGCGCAGGTACTGTTGCATCATGGGGGTGTGGCCCGCGTGGGCATCGGCGGCGGTGTTTTGCAGTGCAGAATTCATGCCCGTGATTGTATCGGGGCGGGGAAGGGGCTGCTGTGTTGGGGCGGGAGGATTTGGGGGCGGGTTGCGATTTTTCGGATGGTCGGGCGGTTTGTGTGGGGGCTGGCCGTAACAGACACCCCTCAATTATTGACACCGTCGGAATCCACCGGGCGATGAACGGCCAGATTGAGATCGAGCGCACGTTCAAAACCAACTTGAACGAACTACCCGATAGGCTTGCAGAGACGATCAACCTTCCGGATGCGTTTGCGCTTATCAAATTGTTCGCACACCCCGTCACAGGAGGAGGCGGGGAAGCTGATACCTTGGCTCGCCCACTTTTCCCTACACGTGGATGATTTTTTGACGATGTATCTCTGGACTTGCGCGGTAGGTGGCGAGATCGGACCTATTGAGGCAGAGAAAGTCTCGAAAGAGGCTGATGGGTTGTGGTGGACCGTACCGAAGGAAAAATCCAAGAATGTGAAGCGAGCTGAAGCGACCGATCTTCGGGGGCTGTTGGTTGGCCGTGCCGCGCAAATAGTGCGGCGCCGCTTAGATGTCCATCCGGCGGGATATTTAATCCTTTCATATGGCAAGTCAGGCCACTGGGAGCCAAGTCGACCCAGACGCGCGTCTACTACCATCAGCCCTACCGTGAAACCGCGCCACACCGAGCGAGGGTACGCCTGAAGGTGACTCACTGGGCGCCTCATGTCTTGCGACGCACCTCGCGTACGTTCTTGGCATCGCTCGGTTGTCCGCGGGAGGTGGGTGAGGTCATTCTCGGGCATATGCTGCCCGGCGTGGAGGGAGTCTACAACCGGCACTCTTACGACAAGGAGGCCGAATTTGGCTTCAGCGCCTGTCCGAATACTCGGAAGAGTTGGTCCCACCTCACGGCTAGACGCCTGCGTTGCCGGGCCGACTGGCTCGCGGTTTCCAAGCGCCGGTATTGGCAGGCGGCAGCATTGTGGAACGCGGGCAGCTCTGTGCCCATTCCAGGATTTCTGCGTAGAGATACCCGACGCGCCGCCCCGGAGAGTTCCCGCGGGGCGGGGAACTCTTCGCGAGTAACCATGGCCTGGATAGTCGATTCTGCCAGGGTGGTAATCATTGCCGCAGTGGCTAGGTCGACGTATACGGGCTCGATGTGCACCGTCGGTGTCATAAATCAACCTCCATCAAGCGCCGTCTCCGGTCCGCTTGCATTGATCCAATTGCACAATTTATGAGGCATAAAGATCGCTCCGGCATCTTTTATGAGGCGTTTTCGGAATGCGTTCGATGGTTGGCGCACGGCCAGCGCAGGGAGCCGACGCAGCTGGGGCAGGAGTATTGTGCATCGCTGGCTGGGGTGCGGCAAAGAGGGTTGGTCCGGGTGGAGGCATCCTTCCACGCGTCCAGGAAACCTCTTTCAGTTCACCGCCGAACAGCGCGACCTTTCCGACTGCCTCTCCGGCTACACGGGCGCTTGCCAGGGCAGCGCGGCCTTGCCAAACCTCCCACCAGTTCTGAGCGGTCATCCGTTGATACTTCCCGGGCGGCTTGCGCTCAAGGACGCGCTTTGTCGTGTCGGGCGAGTTATTGCGGGAGAACCAGGCTTCAAACGCCGCCCGCTCATCTACTACAGGGGCGCGCAGCTTGGACACCGCCTCGTGCGCTTCGTACATGAGCAGCGTCACGAAGTCTTCTCCGCCGCGCCGGCCCATCCATTGATATGGGCGCTCGATGACGGATTCGGGGCTGTCGTAACCATGTCGCTGGATCACCGCATTGACATACTCGCCGGTGAGCGGGTTGGAGCAGGTTGTGTAAGAGCAGCCCTTTGGGTTGGTCATATCAAGGATCCGATGGGATAAAACACTGAAAATTTGAGATACATTTAGAATTGCTTAGCGCGGCCAAATTTCGATCGCGCGGTCGGTAAATCCAGCAATGGGAGGGAACCATGCGCAAATTGCTCGTCAAAACGGTCGACGTCGTACTCCTACTCGGATGCCTAGTAGGCTTTTTTGTGGGGTGGCACTTCTGGAAGGTGCCGGGAGTCCTGGTTGCTTTGCTAGCCAGCGCTTTTTTGGGTGGAAGCTGGGCGGCCCTGTCTCTGATGTGCGAGCATTTGGAATACATCCGGAAGAGCGCTGAGAGGCAGACTCAAATGCTTGATGCGTTGGATTACAACGTTGCCGCAGTCGGCGAAAGGCTTTTGGGCGAGTCGCAAGAGCGAATTACAGCTCGCTGACGATTCGCAACGCATTTATCTAATGGACAGAAATGGAAAATCCCAAAAATCCTCAAGACCAGCATGGCGCATCGGTACAGGAAGCAATTGAAGCGGGACATATACCCGAGGGCGTGACCAGCATTGAGCAGGCCAACTACCTTCTTAAAAACAAGTTAATAAACGACCGAATTGAGCAGATCGTTGCTGAACAGTGCCAGATGGCGGAAAACCCAGTGACCTGCTCTGATACTTCGAATCCGAGATTCAAGGCGCTTGAAGACGAAAAATCTCGGCTCTTGAATGACAGCTATGTGCTGAATGCGAATTGGAATGCGCACAAGCCGGGGCCGGCTTAGTCTCGATGCGCAGAGCTGCTAGCTTCGCGCGCGGTAGCTCACCTCCGCAATTGGGCTTCCCAGCATGACGCGCAGAGCGTGTCCCAGGGCATGCCGGAGAATGCGCCGCGGCAAGTTGCGCACTTCTTTCCGGGGGCGGAGGACGACGGATTAAGCAGGCCCAGAGCGGCGCCCAAGAGATCGCGGAGGGGCGCGCCGGCTGCGTCGGCCACGTCGAGGGCGTCGCGAGAACGTTGGCGCTCGTCTGGGGTCATCTTTGCGACCATGTTGTGCAGGAGACGGGTGGACAGCGCGGCCAGGTGAACGTCGTCCAATTCGTTGAGGTTCTGGGGGGGGGCGTTCATGCGTGTACATCCTCTGCGGTGGGGGTTTCGGCCTGGCTGGCTGTCGCCACGGCCTCGGCTTGGCGACGCTGCTTCTCCGCCTGTTTGGCGCGGACCGTTTCAACGGCGCCGTGGGCTTGGAACAGATCGAGCAGTGCTGCGGCGGGGATGGTGATGGTTTCGGCAGCTACGCGGCCTTCTTGAATGTCCAGCAGGGTCGCGCGTTGGTTGGCGTCTAGGCCCTGTATGAACGTGTCAACGCCGCTGATGAGCGGGGACACGACTTTGCGGGGCAGGGCGCGGCCATGGATTGCGCTGGCGGTCACTTTGGACTTGCCGGCGGCCTTGGCCTGGTCCACTTTGCCCGTCAGAAACGCGCCGGCTTGCGCGCCATGCTTGCGTATCGCGTCGTTTGCGACCTTGACAGAGACAGCGCCGTTGCGGACCAGCGTATGCACATCGAGTTCGGCGTCCGCGAGGATGAGATAGTTCTCGATGTGTGGTCGGCTGCGATGAACGAGCGCCGCTATTTCCTCCGTATCCAGGCCCATCCCGCGGAACCGCTTAAAGCCGCGTGCCGCTTCAAGAGGACGTAGCTTGACGCCTTCGTTGCTGGTGTAGATGCGCGCACGGCGTTCTGTCTCATTGCCCTGGAACCCGACGACGGCCACCCATTCGATAGGGGCACCGCGTTGAATCGCCCGCCCGATGGCGTCATAACGACGATGACCGTCCACCACCTCTACGCCGGAACCGTCCGGCAGGGCGATCACTTCGAGCGCGGGAAACGTGCCCCCGGCCAGAATGTAGGAGGCCAGGGCTTCGATACCGGTTTCGTATTCTTCATCCAGGTCGCGGAGGTTGAAACCCTCTTTCACGCGGATATCGGAATAGCGGACTTTCATTGCGTCGGCGCGTTTGATCTTGCCGTCCTTGATCATCGTCTTAAACGATGCGGGAGAGTGGTTCATGTGTGACACCTCAGAGACTGTGGACTACGATGGCTGCTTCAACGAAGAGGAAGGAGAAGTCCATGCGCGTGGCCGTGTTCACTATGGAAGGGCCGGAAATTGTTTTGGTCATGACTGTTTATCAGGCCGAAGGTGGTGGCTTTCGATTCGAACTGGAACAGCGACCAGTGAATGACAGTGAGCGGCAAGCCGCGCAATTCCACTCGATCTTGCGATACTCGACCGCTGAGGATGCCGAGGCGGAGGGAAAGCGTGTGACGGCGTTGTTGGCGCGTGGCAAAGTCGACCCCGACGTGCTGGGGACCGCCTGACAATCTGTCAAAGGGCTTTTTCTCCACCCAAAGCACTCACTAGTTCATCGAACATGTGGGCAAGTTCGCCGGTCATGAGGACCATGTCCGAGTCGAACTTTTCTTCGTCGTTCTGCGAGTAGTCCGCGCCTTCCTTCAGCACATCGAGGGGCGACACTCGACGGATATCGAGGGCCTCGGTCAGAACGAACGACACGCGGTCGGCCCAGGTCATGGGGAGGCGGGTGCATTGCTTTCCGGACGGGACGTGCCGGCGCGCGTCCTCCGCGTCGATGGAATGCTTAAGGTAGCGGACCGCCGCGCCGCTCGTGCCAGACGAGCGCAGTTCGGTGTCTTGGTCGATGGTGAAGTTGGACGGGGCTTCGTCCTCAGCCAGCCAGCCGGTCATTGCAGAGGCGGGCGACTGGGCGACGTACAGGTTCTCCACCGGCATCGGGTCAACCGTCTTCGCCAGCAACCCGATGACCTTATCCGCCTTGGAGGAGGACGCGGTGTCGATCACCAACCAGCGATGCACCGGGTCAATCCAGACGCGAGTCTCGTTAGACGCTGAAGGCGCGCGGCAAAAGTTCGTCGGTGACGCGCTCCTTTATTTCCTTCATCTGCTTGCGGCCGGGCTTGTAGCCTTGCTGCTCTTCGATTTCCTCAGCCCGCGCTTTGGCGACCTGGGCAATCACGGAGGCAGGCAGGAGCTTCTTCTCGGCGCGCAGGCAGAGCAGGAAATGGCCGGCCACGGTGTGTGCAAGCTCGCCACCTTCGCGCGGCGCGATCCAGCCGATGGACTGCATTTCGAGGTTGGTGCCGGACTGGAACGCGTGGCGCTTCAGTCCCGCCTGCAGCTGTTCTGCATAGTTGGAAAGGGAAGCGGACAGGCGGTAAACCTTCAGATTTCTGAACCACATAGGTGCGACCTTCGATTAAGTTTGAGTGCGACTGCGCCTACTTGCGCTTCGGCCGGACGGGGATGGGGCGGTGGACAGGAACGGCAGGGCAGCGACCGCTCCAAATGTTGCTGATGGTCTGCGCAGAAACGCCGTAGCAATCGCCGAGATCCTTCGCAGTAAAGCGGCCCTTCGCGCCCTTGATGAACGCGACTTCCTCGGGGCGCATGGCATCGCGCTTCGGAGTGGCCCAGCGCAACCGGCGGCGGGGCTCCGGGACCGAGGGCGTCCAGCCGGTTCGATCCCTCAGAATGAAGTCGATCCCGTTCATGCGACCGCCCTCAGCATCCAGCCCAGGACCGTCGGACCGAAGAGGAAGAACGCGGCCAGCGCCAGGCTGGCGGGCCAGGCCCACAGCGGGATATCCGCGTCGTCGTCCCAGTTGCCCTTGCCGGCATGGTCGCGGGGAGCAATCAGGGCGCCGAGCTTCCGTGCGGCCTGTTTGAACGTGATGGGAAGGCGGGGGCGCACCTGGGGCGCGCTTGCGCTGATGGTGTTCATGTCGGGTCCCAGGGATCGGCCGCGGCGTGGCGGCGGGAGAGGTAGTCGCCGAGCGGTGCCAGCACCAGCCGCGCGAACGCGAGCAGGCCCAGGCCCCAGGCGAGGGTTTCAGTCAAGGTCATGGGAATCTGCGCAGAGTTGCGCGGTGGTCAGCTGGGGGAGCGGGCCGGAAGCCGGGTAGATCCTGAAAGTCACTTTCAGCGCCGGTGTCTTTGGGGCGCCGGCCTGGTCTCCGAAGAGAACGCTGGCCCTCCTGCGCAAGCTTGGCACCTGAAAAATTGATGGTGTGCCCTAGTTGGCAGGTGGTACCGTCTTTCGCACGGAGATACTGCAGGGTGTGGCAATACGCTGCACCTAGTACTGCGTTTGCTCGTAGAGATGAAGGAGTCCAGTATGGCTTTCGGCATCACCAAACTATCTGCCGCCACTACTATCGCGGTCTTATTCGGCCTCAGTCTGATTTATCTGTCGTTCACTACCTCAACGGTGGTTGAATCGAGCACTCTAAATGTCCTGGTCGCCATTACGGGGATGATGCTGGGTTGGGTAATTGGGGTAGTGATTACCCCGTATTCCACGAACGAAAAGTCCCGTTTTGCCGTCTACGCCAGAGCCTTCAGTGTCTTCCTTTCAGGCTATCTGGTGGGAAAGATAGACGCGGGTGTAACGGCGCTGTTTAACCCTGACTTGTGGGCCAATCATGCCTTCTTGGCGTTTCGCGTCCTGCTCTTTGTAAGCTCCCTATTGGTGGGGATTTTGATCGCTTTTATGTACCGGCAGTACGCGCCAGCGCAGCTTGTGAGACGTCTATAGGGCTGGGCCAGCGTCCGGCTACTTGTTGATGGTGTTGCCGAAGTTCAGGACATCAATCAGTTCTTCAATGAAGCGTACGAGTGCTTCGAGCATGGCATTGCTCCTTGGGTTGAGTTGAGGTGGTCGATGGCGCTGAATGCGATCCCGGCTTGCGGCCTCTGCGGGCGGAGTAAATCTCACCCTGCAATCCTCACCGCGGCCGCCTTGCATAGGGCGCCCATCGCCTGGGCGGTGCTGCTGCCATCGTCGGGTCGGGCTGCATTCGGATCAGCGAGGCACGCCTGCCTTCGAATGCGTGTGGGGCGCGATCCTATGGCTTGGCCGAATCTGCCGCGCGGGTGCGTTCAACTGTTGAGGTACCAACGACGGTACCGACACCCGCTAAGCCATGCGGATTAAGTAGTAGGCAGCTTGCTCAATAGGCATGTGCAAGGCACATTCTTAACCAAGCGACTCCACCTATCCAGGACGGTCTATTGCTATGGATTACCTGAAAGTTATCTTGGCAGGTCTGACCTCCGGTACGGTTGTGGGGGCCATAGGCACCTTCGTTTTTCAGGCATTTTTTTCTCGGTTGCTCGATAAGCGGATGGAGATCTTTAGGCAGCAGCTCCAGATTGATACAAAGGTGCGAGAGCTGACCCTCCAATCTCAAATTGAGTTTCGCGAGAGGCAGCTCGGGGAGTTCTACGGCCCCATCTATGCTCTGCTGAGACGTGGCGAGCCGATTTATCGTTTGTGGCTTGAGGAGCGCCTCGCTGAAATCGATGATGAGATCAGGCGGCTTTGTATGGAGACCAACAACACCATTGTGGACATCATCATGAAAAAGTCACACCTTGTTGTTGGCGAAAAAATACCGAGATCCTTCACTCTCTTTTTGACCCATGTGGCGGTTTGGCATGGTTACCTGGACAAAACGGGCGGTGGTATACCACTCAGCCAAGATGAGTTTCCTGAGGCGTATTACCCAGCTGGTTTCGAAGAAGAGATCTTTGAAACTACTGAGCAACTGAAGCGGGAGCTCTTTGAACTTCACAAGCGCTATGGCCTTCTCAGCCATGCTGGCGCCTAGTGTCTTGCCCATCCATCAATAAGACGCCTCGAAGCTGATTCTGGATCAATGTGGATGCCAGTCAGACTGCAATTGGCCGAGTCGGTCCTAGTACACGCTCCTGCACCGGCGCGCACCGGTTGGCCTCGGTAAGCGCTGACTCGCAGCGCTGGCCGAAACCCGCTTTTCAGCGGTTCGGAAAAGGCCGGGGTTATCGTCGCCAAGCTTGTCTGGACGCGCATAGGCCTCTAAGCACTACAAGGGAGATAGTTGCTTTTCGTTTTTCCGAATCCGTTGTCCGAGGCCGAGCTTTGCATTGGGGCTGGTTCTGCTTCGAGCATCAGAAGTAGTCACCGATGCACTTTGCCATCACCGTCAATCTGCAAAAATGTCTGCTGAAAGCCGACAAAGCTCCCGGAGTCATGAGTTCCATCTGCATCTCGAGGGTCGTGGTGGTGCTGACGTGCCCCCGGAATATCC
>DMTA01000542.1 GCA_003454835.1 Achromobacter sp.
GGGCACCGCCGGATGGTCGTGGCCGCAGCAGGCGTCATCGCCTGGCTTCTCAAAGCGCGCGACGGCGACCGGCGTCGCCTGTGCAGGCGCATGATCGCCACCGCAGCAGGCGCCGCCGTGCCCGCTCGACTGATGTTCGCGTTGTTTGACCGGAGGTAAAGACATCCGCTTGACCCTTCAAATAAGCTGATGACGCAATTCCACACCTTGGAGTTACTATAGGGTCAACCCCTAATCATCGGATCTGATCCGGGAGGCAGCGATGCGTATCGGCGAATTGGCCACGGCGGCCGGCACCACGGTCGAAACCGTCAGGTATTACGAAAAAGAGGGGCTGCTGCCCGCCCCGGACCGCGGGCTGAACAATTACCGCACCTATGGCCAGATGCATCTGGAGCGGCTGCGCCTCATCCGCAACTGCCGCGCGCTGGACATGACGCAGGACGAGATCCGCGCCATCCTGTCCGTGGCCGACAACCATCGCACCGGTTGCGGCCCCATCAACCAGCTCTTTGACGAGCACATCTCCCATGTCGACGAGCGTATCGCCGAATTGATGCAGCTGAAGGCCCAGTTGACCGAGCTGCGTCAGCGTTGCCTGTCGGCGCGGCCCGACTCGGACGATTGCGGCATCCTGCATGGATTGAGCGAAATGCAGGTCGAAGAGCGGCAGGAGCGGCACACCCACCTGGGCTGAGACCGCTGCCGGGATGCCCTTGTTGCAGTCCGGGGGATCAGCGACCGGTCAGACGTCATCGCGTACTATGAGAATCTGTTTCTTTCCCATTTGCGCATCGATCAATGACCGTAGACCAGACCGCCACGCCGCTTCACGCCCTGACTTCGCGCCGCTCCTTCAAATTCCTGCGGGCGCCGGCGCCCAAACCCGACGAACTTGAACAGATCCTGCAGGCCGCCATGGCGGCCCCCGATCACGGCGCGCTGCGTCCGTGGCGCTATGTCGTGATTCAGGGCGAGGCCATCGGCAAGCTGGCCGACATGGCGCTCGACGCCGTCAAGCGCAGCGGCGATCCGCGCATGACGCCCGAAAAGGAAAAGTCGGTCCGCGAATGGATGGCCAGCGTGCCGCTGTTCATCGCCGTGGCCCAGAAGATCGCCCACGGCAACACCAAGATCCCCGAACAGGAACAGTTGCTGGCCGCCGGCTGCTCGGTGATGAACATTCTGAACGCCGTCCACATGCTGGGCTACGCCGCGTTCTGGAGCACCGGCCTGGGCACGTACGTGGACGAAGTGCAGGACGCGCTGGGCCTGGACTCGCTGGATTACCGCTTCCTGGGCTTTCTGGCCGTCGGCACGCCCGCGTGCGCGGTGCCGCCCGCCAAGCGTCCGGACTACCGTGAATTCGTCACGGAATGGACCGGCGCCGCCTGAGGAAAACCCTCAGTCCAATGCGGCCCCAAAAGGCCGCGCGGCCCGCTCATCGGCCCTGTCCCCTGTGCTAATCTCGTCAACGGCTTTGCCCAAGTATCCCCGGGTGCAAGCCGTCGACGGCAGCGTCCGAGGTCACACGCCTCTGGCAACGCCTTGGTAGGAAGAAAACGCATGACACGATCAAGCGTGGAGACAATACATGAGCCAATATGGGCCGCTGAAGTTGCACGTCCCCGAGCCGACAGGGCGACCGGGTTGCAAGACAGACTTCTCCTATCTGCATCTTTCGCCGCCCGGCGAGGTGCCCAAACCCCCCATTGATGTTGCCGCGGTCGATACCGGTCCACTGGCCTACAGCCTGGTCCGCGTCATTGACGAGCACGGCCGCGCCGTCGGCCCGTGGGCGCCGGAGATCAGCCACGACCTGTTGCGCGCCGGCATGCGGGCGATGCTCAAGACGCGGATCTTCGACGGGCGCATGCTGACCGCGCAGCGCAAGAAGAAGATCTCGTTCTACATGCAGAGCCTGGGCGAGGAGGCCATCGGCACCGCCCACGCCATGGCGCTGGAAAAGGGGGATATGTGCTTTCCCACCTATCGCCAGCAAAGCATCCTGCTGTCGCGCGACGTGTCGCTGGTGACGATGATGTGCCAGCTCATGTCCAACGAGCGCGACCCGCTCAAGGGCCGTCAGTTGCCGGTCATGTATTCCGACCGCGAAAACGGCTTCTTCACCATTTCCGGCAACCTGGCCACGCAGTTCATTCAGGCGGTGGGCTGGGCCATGGCCTCGGCCATCAAGGGCGACACCCGCATTGCATCGGCCTGGATTGGCGACGGCGCCACCGCCGAAGCCGACTTCCATACCGCGCTGACCTTCGCACACGTCTACCGCGCGCCGGTCATTCTGAACGTGGTCAACAACCAGTGGGCCATCTCCACCTTCCAGGCGATCGCCGGCGGCGAGGGCGCGACCTTCGCGGGACGCGGCGTGGGCTGCGGCATCGCGTCGCTGCGGGTGGACGGCAACGATTTCCTGGCGGTCTATTCCGCGTCGATCTGGGCCGCCGAGCGTGCCCGCCGCAACCTTGGGCCCACGCTGATCGAGTGGGTGACCTACCGAGCCGGTCCGCACTCCACCTCCGACGACCCCACCAAGTACCGGCCCGGCGACGACTGGAGCCACTTCCCCCTGGGCGACCCGATCGAGCGCTTCAAGAAACACCTCATCCTGTTGGGCATCTGGTCCGACGCCGAGCACGACGCGGTCCGCGCCGAACTCGACGCCGAGATCCTGGCGGCCCAGAAGGAAGCCGAGAGCTACGGCACTTTGGTGGACGGCCACGTCCCCAGCGCCGCCAGCATTTTTGAAGACGTGTACAAGGACATGCCGGAGCATCTGCGCCGGCAGCGCCAGCAGCTCGGAGTCTGACCATGGCAATCGATAACAACGCTGGTCCGGCCTCGGCGCCGATGACCATGATCCAGGCTTTGCGCTCGGCCATGGATGTCATGCTTGAGCGCGACAACAACGTCGTCGTGTTCGGACAGGACGTCGGCTACTTCGGCGGCGTGTTCCGCTGCACGGAAGGGCTGCAGGCCAAGTACGGCAGCTCGCGCGTGTTCGACACCCCGATTTCCGAGGGCGGCATCGTCGGCGTGGCGGTGGGCATGGGCGCGTACGGCCTGCGGCCCGTGTGCGAGATCCAGTTCGCCGACTACTTCTATCCGGCCTCGGACCAGATCGTGTCCGAGGCGGCGCGCCTGCGCTACCGCTCGGTGGGAGAATTCATTGCTCCCATGACCATCCGCATGCCTTGCGGCGGCGGCATCTACGGCGGACAGACGCACAGCCAGAGCCCCGAAGCCATGTTTACGCAGGTCTGCGGGCTGCGCACGGTGATGCCGTCCAATCCGTATGACGCCAAAGGGCTTTTGATCGCCGCCATCGAGAACGACGATCCGGTGATCTTCCTGGAACCCAAGCGCCTGTACAACGGCCCGTTCGATGGCCACCATGACCGTCCGGTGACGCCGTGGACCGGCCGCCCGGGCAGCGTCGTGCCCACCGGCTACTACACCGTGCCGCTGGAATCGGCCGCCATCGTGCGCCCGGGTTCGGAACTGACGGTGCTGACCTACGGCACCACCGTGCACGTGTCGCTGACCGCGGCCGAAGAAACCGGCATCGACGCCGAAGTCATCGACCTGCGCAGTCTGTGGCCGCTGGATCTTGACGCCATCGTCAACTCGGTCAAGAAGACCGGACGCTGCGTGGTCGTGCACGAGGCCACTCGCACCTGCGGCTTTGGCGCGGAACTGATTTCCCTGGTGCAGGAACACTGCTTCCATCATCTGGAGGCGCCCGTCGAGCGCGTGACCGGTTGGGACACCCCCTATCCGCACGCGCAGGAATGGGCGTACTTCCCCGGCCCGCGCCGGGTCGGCGAAGCGTTCAAACGCGCGATGGAGGCATGACATGGGGATTCATATCATCAAGATGCCCGACATCGGCGAAGGCATCGCAGAGGTCGAGCTGGTGGGCTGGCACGTCAAGGTGGGCGACACCGTCGCCGAGGACCAGCCGCTGGCGGACGTGATGACGGACAAGGCCACGGTCGAGATTCCGTCGCCGGTGGTCGGCAAGGTGATTTCGCTGGGTGGGGATGTGGGCCAGGTGATGGCCGTGGGCGGCGAGCTGATCCGGCTTGAAGTCGAAGGCGAAGGGAATGTGAAGGCGGGCGCTGCGGCGGCGGCCCCGGCGGCGAAGGCAACTGTGCCTGCGTCTGAGGGGATAGCCGCCGACGGCGCGCAGCGCGCGGGTGGGCCGGGTTTGGTGGAAAGCGGCGCTGCGGCGTCCGGTGTAGCGACGCCCGCAACTTCCACGCCGGCCAAGTCGTCGGCATCGGCATCCGGTTCCGGGTCGGGCTCCGCGTCGGCTTCCGCCAAGTCGCCGGCAGCACG
>DMTA01000376.1 GCA_003454835.1 Achromobacter sp.
GCAACCTGTTCGGCGGTGCGCGCCAGCGCGTCGCGCACGATGGCCGGATCCTGCTGGCCAAACGATTGCAGATTGACGCGGGCGCCTCTCACGCCCGCCGCATGCAGCGCACGCAAATCGTCGCGCGAGATATCGGGCGGCAGGACCGCGACGCCGCGCGACGCATGTCCTGCCGCATTCAGGGTGGCAAGGGCATCGGTCATGCAGTGGTTGTCGGTGCCTTGCGGGCTGGCCTGCACCACCACCGCCCGGTCGACGCCAAGCGCCGCGTGCAGCGCAAGCAGGTCGTCGGTCGACGCGAGCCCCGGCATGAACACGCGGTTCTCAGCTAGCGGATAGCGGTCGAACGGACCGAAGATGTGCACATGGCAATCGCAGGCGCCAGGCGGAATCGTGCCGGTGACAGGGCTGTGACGGATGCCCAGCACGGTGCGCTGGTCGTCGGAAGATGCGGCAGGCTGCGTACGGCTCATGGGATGCTCGGGAGGATTAGGGTGGGAAAGGGTGGGCCAGTTTCCGCGCTCAGGGGTTTTGCTTGATGCCGGCGGTCTGGATCAGCCGCACCCATTTGTCGCGATCGGCCTGGTAGTAGCGGGTGAAGGCCGCCGGGCTGTCATCCGACAGTGCGTAACCTTGCGCCACCAGCTTCTCGCGCACATCCGGCAGGCGCAGCACGCGACGCACTTCCGCGTTCAGCGCGTTGACCACGTCGGGCGGGGTGGCGGCGGGCGCAAGCAGGCCGAGCCAGGTCGCGACCTCGTAATCCTTGAGGCCTGCTTCGGCCGTGGTCGGCAACTGCGGCGCGAAGTCGACGCGCGTTTTGCTCGTCACGGCCAGGGCACGCAGGCGCTGGTCCTTCATGTAGGGCAGTGCCGTCGAGGCGTTGGCAAACATGAACGGCAACCGGCCCGCCAGCATTTCGGTGATGCAGGCCTGTTCGCCGGCAAACGGGATGCTGTGCAACTCGATGCCCGCTGTCTGGGCGAACAGCACGGCCGCCATATAGGGCGAGGTGCCGATGCCTCCCGAGCAGAAATCGATCTCGCCCGGCGCGGCCTTCGCCTGCGCGATGAGCTCCTGGACGGAGTTGGCGCGCAGCTTCGGCCCGGCCAGCAGCACTTGCGGCGCGCTGCCCACCAGGGCCACGCCGGTGAAGTCCTTCATGGGGTCGAACGTCGTCACGTTCTGCAGCGTGGGCGCTACCGCGACCGTCGTCTGGCTGGCGAGCAGCAGCGTGTTGCCATCGGGCCGAGCGCGCGCCACGTAGGCCGCCGCGATCATGGAGGCGGCGCCGTTCTTGTTCTCGACCATCACGGCGCGTCCGCCCACCTGCATGTGCTGCGCCACGATGCGGGCCACGGTGTCGGGCGCGCCACCCGGCGGGGCGCCGACGACGATCCGGATCGTGCCGCCGGCCGAGGTGTCGGACAGCGCGGGCGCGCCCAAAGCGAGCAACGCGCTGCCGAGCAGCGGTGCAAGCAGTCTGGTCAGCAGCCTGCGCGGGTATACGCCAGGTTTCGTTTGCATCGGTGTCTCCTTGCCGTATTGCCGTGCACCGCATGGAACCCGTGCCGGCTGTTGTGATGTGGAGCAGTGTCCGGCACCCTGGTTGATATAGTCAAATATATAAATTTAGTCATTTCATACATGGATATGTATGAACAGCGAGGTTCATATGAATAAACGCGAGATGGCGCTGTTCGAAGCCGTGGGGCGCACCGGCTCCGTCACCTTGGCGGCCGCCGCCACCGGCATGTCGCAGCCCGCGGCGAGCGCGATGCTGAAGTCGTTGGAAGACAAGCTGGGCTTCGCGCTGTTCAGCCGCGAAAAGCGCCGGCTGGCGCTGACCGCCGAGGCTCGCATGCTGCTGCCGGAGATCGTCCATGCATTGGCGGCGATGGACAGCGCCGAGCGTATGGCGGCCAGCATGCGGGGCGGGGCGCAGGCGCGGCTTGACGTCGGGGCGGTGGCGGCCGTGGGCGCGAGCATCCTGCCCGGTGCGATGGCCTGGTTGCAGGCCCGCGAGCCCGGTGTGCGCGTCAGCGTGCGCACGGACATGACGCTGGGCGTGGCGGGGCTGGCGGCCGATCAACGCATCGATATCGGCATCGTGATTGGTTCGGCCGCGCTGCCGAACGTGGGCCAGCGCACGCTGGCGCGGCTGAGTCTGCAGGCCGTGATGCCGGTGGGCCACGCGCTAGCGCGTCGCCACCGTCTTGCATTGGCGGACCTGGCGGACGTGCCCTACATCTCGCTCAGTCGTCACTTGCAGGTGGGGGCGCTGACGGCGCGGCAGTTCGAGCAGGAGCGCTTGCCCTTTCTGCCGGTGATCGAGGTGAATCAGTACTCGGCCGCCTGCGCCTTTGCGGAACGCGGCCTGGGTGTGGCCATCCTGGATAGCATGAGCGGCCTGTATGCGCGGCGACACGGGCTGAGTGTCGTGCCCGTCGATGTGGAGGGCGGTCTCGATCTGGACATCGTATGGCCTTTGAATCGGGGGCTGGGACGCGTGGCGCGGCAACTCGAGGCGGGCTTGGTGCATGAACTGTCGCACGCCACCGAATAGGCAACTCGCGTGTCGCCGGCAAGATTAGGGTTATTCCGGGATTCTTTATGCTTAAACTTTTGTGAAGAATGAGCGGCGGATGCAGGGCCGCCGCTGCGATGAGGCATGAGGGCGGCTCACCGTGGTGCGGCACGAGACGCACCGTGCTCGACATTGCGGGGTAACGCCCCTTCTGGAGAATCGCATGCTGCTGCGTAGACGTTGTCTGGCCGTGATGGTGCTGGCGCTGACTGGCTGGGCGACGGGCAGCCATGCGCAAACGTCGGCTCAAGCCTGGCCCACCAAACCCGTGCGCCTGGTCGTTGGACTGGCGCCGGGCGGGCTGGTCGATGTGCTGACGCGCACCGTGCAGCCGCACTTGGCCGAGGCCTTGAAGCAGACCGTCATCGTGGAGAATCGAGGCGGTGCGGGCGGCAACGTGGCGGGCGCCGAGGTGGCGCGCAACGGAAAGGACAACCACACCTTCCTGCTCAATCCATCGACGACCGAATCGGTCAACCCGCTGATGTTCGTCAGCATGCCGTTCGATCCGCAGCAGGATTTGCGGCCGGTCGGCTTGCTGGCCAATAGCCAATTGTTCCTGTTTGTCCGGTCCTCGCTCGGCGTCAACACGCTTGAGGAGTTCGTGGAATACGCGCGCAAGCGGCCCGATCCGCTCAATTACGGTTCGGCTGGAAACGGCACGACGCCGCATCTGGCCGGCGAGCTGCTCAAGCAGGCAACGGGCATGCAGGCCACCCATGCGCCTTATCGCGGCGTGGCGCCGGCGATACAAGACCTGGCAGCGGGCCAGATCGACTTCGCGTTTGGCCCCGCCACCGTCTTTCCCATGGTGCAGGCGGGCAAGCTGAAAGTGTTGGCGGTGGCGAGCCGGCAGCGCGCTGCCGTGGCGCCCGACATTCGAACGTTTTCCGAGGTTGGCATCGACGGTGTGTTCGCGGACAGCCTGTTCGGCGTGTATGCCGCCGCCGGCACCCGCGATGATGTGGTCGAGCGCATAAACGCCGAACTCAACAAAGTGCTTGCGCGGCCGGACATCCAGAAGCGCTTTCTGGATGCGGGCGCCGAAGCAATACCGCTGAGCGCGGCCGATTATGCCGCGCGTGTGCAGGAAGAAAAGAAGCTGTTCGCGCCGTTGATGAAATCGTTGGGGCTGAAGGAACAGTAGATAGCACTGCTCAGAGCGACCCGTGCGTCATGCCGGCCTGCCTTCCCCAATCACCACCGCGTCCAGCGCCATCGCTCCCTGGCCATCGGGAAGCGCCAGCAAGGGATTGATCTCTACCGATCAGGACGGGCCTTACCGCGAGCGCGCGGCCGACATCGGGCCGCGGCTCGTCGCGTTGGCCCGCGAGACGGAAAGACTGCTGGGGCTTGCCTGATCAGTGAGCGGATCCGGTCTTTGCCCCAGCGTTGTGCTTGCGACCGAAGAACGCCCGGCCAACGCGGCGTGTGGAAATGGCGCGCTGAATCCGACGCTGGCGCTATCTGGACTGGCCAGAATTTGCAGATTGCGCGCGCTGCGGGGATAAAGCGGGAGGGGCAGACGACAGCAAGCCGAGGTCTCCAAATACACCGCGCACAATTTTCATGCGTGCAGCAGCATCTTGGCTTTTCTTGACGTCAACGTTGAGCGCGAAATAGAAAACATCTCCCTGCCGCTCCAGATAGCCCACGAGCCACGCCGTTTGCGTCGCGCCGGGCTCGCCAAATCCGGCCCATCCCGTCTTGCCGCTCAGACGGTAGTCTGGTGTCTGCTCCAGGACGAGGATGTCTTTGGTCATCTTCACCGTCCGCTCAGACAGCCCGAACTGATTGACATAGAACCTGCGCAAGAACTCCACCTGCTCGTTGGCGGAGATTCTGAGCGCACCGGTTAGCCAGAATTGATCGATGCCACCAGAAATATCTCGATTGCCGTAGTTGAAACGGTCGACATAAGCCTGCATACGTTCGGCGCCGATGCGTCTGGCGACTTCCTGGTAATACCAGACGGCGGAGTTTTGTAGCGCCGTTTCAAGCGTATGGTTTTGCGCCCATGCCGCGGGCCACCACGGCTGGCGAGGGTTGCGCTTGCTGTCCCACGCGATTTCAAAGTCCTTGTCTTTCGCTACGCCCGTTTCCAACGCGATAAGCGAGTTGGGAATCTTATACGTGGATGCGGGCAGATATCGCTTGTCGGCCCTGGCCGCGTTATAGCGCTGAAACGCTCCGGTCTGTCCGTCCAGCAGGACGAACGTGCCTTCAACTTGCTCCTCGCGGAATTTTGCACCGATATCGACTTGCGGTAATTCGGCATGGGCGCCCGCAGACGCGAGCAATGTCATCAGCAGCGGCAAGGCGGCTTTGGCAAACCGACGAAATTTCGAATTCATGTTATCTCCGTGATTGTCATGCGGGATGCATGCGGTCGCCAGAATATGCGTGCGGTTCATGAGCGCCAATCAGGGCGCCGTAACGCCTGTAACATGGCGGAATGACTCAGAACATCCAAATCGATTTGGGCCGTCCGCTGCTTGTGGACGGCAAGCCTGTGCGGTATCAGTCGGTTTGGCTGCTGCTCAGAGTTTGGTACGCGCAGCAAACCGGAGAGGGGGCTGTGCCCGGGTCGTCATTGCAGGCCCGATACCCGGGGAATGCCAACCTTCGCATGCTTGTTTCCCGTGCGTTTCGTGATTTCGCGACGTGGGGCGTGGAGGTGGGGTGGGGCAACGCCATTGATCTGCCGCCTGCGCTGCTCAATGCGTCACGCCGCAGCCAGGGACCATTCTGGATGACGCAGGCGCAGGCAGATCGGGTGCTGTGTCGCCATGGCGCGGTGCCGGCAAGCCTGGACCTCGTCGCCAACTTTCTCGGATTGAGCGGGCATTTGCCACCGCGCGCAGATCTTCTGCAATATGTGACCCAGGACGGGGACTACTGGAATCACCTGACGCAGGCCATGCGGCTCGCGCGAGATGGTATGACGACGACGGGCATGAGTTGGGCTGCGAGCTATCGGGCCGCAGACCGTACCGCGCTGGACGACTTTCAGCGAGCGTTGGCCATACTCAAAGAGAGTCTCGCGTGGCGTCGTCACGGCAACGTAAGGCGCAGCGAGGCAGCGTTAAGCAGGTTGGGCAGAATTCTCCAGTCAGAAGCCGTCGGACCTTCGATGCCGACGTTGTCGGCAATGGCGTCGGTCGCCTCGGCCTGGAATAGCTATGCGCGCGGGGACCTCCGGCAATCTCATGCCGGCCTTGACCGTCTCGTGTCAGACCCGTCTCTGTCGCCGGTCATTCGCTACAACCCCCGCGTGCGCTTCGAATATCTGAATTTGCGCGCCTTGCTGCACAAAGGCAGCGCTCTCGAAGACAAGGCTGCCGATCTGGTCTTGAGAATGAATGAGGCGGAGAAGGCGATTTGTGCCTTGTCGGAAGCACTGCAGGCCGCCTACGAGGCGGATTCTGTCGAGGCGGCTCAGGATGTGGCGGCAAATATCGGGTGGACGTTGTGGTTGTTTTGGCAACAGCGACTGCTTGCCGTACTCAACGACCAGGACGTGCATGTGGTCCAAGGATTATCGCTACGCTGGCTGGGGCTATCCGAATGGATATGCGACCGCTTCGGGGTCGGCGGCAGTTCCGCCTGGAATACGGTGTTCGTGCTCCGCATCGCGCGAGGTGGCTGTGACGACAGAAGCGGGGATTTGAAGCGCTTTCAAGCTCAGGCGCCCCTTCCCGTGGACAGAATGCTGGAGGCGGTCAAGCCGTTTGAAGCCGCCTTTTCGCGGCCCAAGGGCTACGAAGACTGGTCGAATGTCGCTGCCTTCACTCTCGAGGAAAATGACGCCGGCCGAGTTTTCTATGGCGCTCATCAAGTGGCCAACCTGCTGCTTGAATTTGTTTGGTATCGCAGCCATGGAAAGGGGCTGACTCATCAGGTTTTCGCTGCGGTCGAGCGCCTTGCACATATAGTGCAAGGTTTGGCGCCGGGCCAGCGGCGCTTTTTCAGGGAAAGCCTCAAGGCCTTGCCCATGCCACTGCAGATAGCCGCAAAGGATGCCATGGCCTCACGCGACGCCAAAAAGCCGGCATGATTTGCGGTCCCGGCCTTACTCGTCAGAATTCCCGCACCTCATCCACCGCGCGATCCAGCGCATCGCGATCCAGCGTGGCCGCGCCTTCACCCGCATCCTCGATGAGCTTGGCCTGGACGGCGTCCAGGATCCCCATCAGCGCCACATAGATCTGATCGCGCTCCACCGTTTCGATGAAGCCGGTGCGCCGGTCGAGCGCGTTGAAGCCTTCTGTGTACGCGCGCACGGTCTCGGACAGAGCCGCCATCAGCGCTTGCGCGTCGGAGGCGTGGGTCGCGGCGGCCTTCAGTGCATCGCTGCGGGTCTTGCGGTATAGCGCGGCGGCCTTCTTGGCCTGCGCGGCCGTGATGTGTTCGCTGCCGTCCCATTCGCGAAACGGGTTGTCCAGGTTCGCGGCCAGCCATTCGGGCTTGCGGGGCTTGCTGACTTCCAGATCCAGACCCGCCGCCGCGGCTTTCTTGTAGTCCTTCTTGGCCTGCGCAAGGATCTCCGCAGGCATGCTCGTGAGCCAGAGCGATTGCAGCTTGGGCCAGGCGTCCGGCCCGGGCAGCCGGCTATCGGCGGGCGGAAACACGTCGTTGATCAGGATCATGGCCAGCTCACGCAAGGTCGCCAGATGCTCGATGCCGGTGGCCACGCCGGGGGCGCCCCACACATACAGCGAATGCAGGTGCGGAAAGGCACGCACCACCTCGGCGCAATCCAGCGTCTTCATGCCGCGCAGCGAAATCGCGCCGAGTCGCGTCAACCCGGCGCCGGACTGGATCGCGTTTTCGCGTTCCAGCCGCAACCACACGCCGTCGTCTTCGGCGTGCACGACCAGGTCGGAATGCACCTCACCGCGCAGCGATAGCGTGTTCAGCCCGTCGTTCAAATACAGTTCGCGCACGCCGGTCACGTCGATCGCGACCCGCCCGAACGAAGTGCCCCGCAGGTCGACGACCGGCTCGCCGAAGCTGGCGTATTCCAGTTCGCTGAGAATCGGCTTCGTGCGAGCCCATTCGATCAGCCCGGGCACGGGCGCATCCACGTGCAGCTTGATCAGCAAGGGCATGTCGTCGAACGTGGCGAGCGACGGTGCGGCGAGCAGCGCCTCGCTGTCCAGGCCGCGCATGGCGCGCGTGATCGTGCGGCCCGGCTGCGCCAGAACCACCGTGTGATCGGGCGTGTCCGCGTGGGCGGCCGACTTGAAGCGCGCACGGACGCCGGCGTCGATCGCGTTCCAGCGGCGCTGGTTGTAGAGCATGTCGCCGCTGGACCAACCGCCTGAATACGAGCGCGACGCCTCGGTCACGAGCGGATCGCGCCAGCCCACATGCTTGGCGTGCGCGGGGACCGGCCCGCGGATCCATGTATGGTCCACGCGGTCGCGCCAGAAGTAGAAATCGAAGTGCGCCGGCCGCATCGCCGCGATGTCGGCGTCGCCGGGCAACTCGCTACCCACCCAATCCAGGCTCAGCACGGCGATCTCGGCGCCCGCGCCGTCGCCCTTCACATGCGTGATCTGCGAGGCAGTGTACGCCTGCAGACGGCGGTTGAACGTGACGTAGATATCGCCGGGCGTGTAAGACATGCGGGGGCTCCCGAGAGGCTTGGAAGAACGCGAAGTATACGGTTGCGATCCGTCCCCTCGACGTCCGTCCGGGCGCTAAGCCGTCCCGGACAACAACACCGGCAGCGCCCACGCCCGATGCTGCACCGGCTTGCCCAGATGTTTTTCCACCTGCACCAATGCGGTCTGCGCGCTGGGACCCTGCGTCAGCCGCGAGGTCCCGATGTCCGCCGTCAGTGCGTTCGGATTGCCATGCCTGTCCAGCGCGCCGTCGGGATCCGACCAGGCGCCCGTCGCCATGATCACCACGCCGCGCGATAGCCCTTCGTCCAGCACCGCGCCCGCCAGACATGCGCCACGGTCGTTGAAAACGCGCAGCACATCGCCGTTGCCGATGCCACGCTCGACGGCATCCAGCGGGTTGATCGCAATGGGTTCATGGCCGGACACCTTCCCGGCGCGCGACAGGCTGGCCGGATCCAGTTGGCTGTGCAGCCGCGTGCGCGGTTGATTGGTCAGCAGATGCAGCGGCCACTGTTTTGCCGCGGGCGCGCCCAGCCATTCCGTCGGCGGCAGCCAGGCCGGATATCCCGGGCAATCGTCATAGCCATAACCCGCGACCGTTTCGGAATACAGCTCGATCCGTCCGGACTTTGTGTACAGCGGGTTGGCCGCCGGATCCTGCCGAAAGCGCTCAAACAGCACATAGGGTTTTTCGGGCGGCGGCACTTCGGCATGTCCTTGCGCCCAGAAGGTGTCAAAGTCAGGCAACGCCACCCCTCGCGTCTGACATCCGGCCCGCATGCCTTCATAAACATGGCGGCACCAGCCGGACACATCGCGCCCCGCCGTGAACGCCTCGCCAAAGCCGGCGCGCCGCGCCAGCTCGGCAAAGATATCGAAATCGTTGCGCGCCTCGCCCTGCGGGTCTACGGCGCGATGCATGGCGAACACGTAAGGATCATGTGAAGACCCGCCCACATCCTCACGTTCCAGCGCCGTCGTGGCGGGCAGCACGATATCCGCGCGCCGGGCCAAGGGCGTCCAGAAGGATTCATGCACGATCACGGTCTCGGGCTTGTTCCAGGCCTCCCGCAAGCGATTCTGGTCCTGATGATGATGGAAGGGATTGCCGCCGGCCCAGTAGATCAGCTTAACGTCGGGGTACACGTGCCGACCGCCGTTGAACTCATACGTCGTGCCCGGCGCCAGCAGCATGTCGGCGATGCGCGCGACCGGGATCGCGTGGCCCGAGGGGTTTCTGGGCACCGGCACCTCCGGCCCCGGGACCTGACGGCGCGGCTGGCCGATGCCGTTCAACGAGGCATGACCAAAGGCAAAGCCCCCGCCGGGCATGCCGATCTGGCCCAGCATGGCCGCCAGCCCGATCACCGCCCAATACGGCTGCTCGCCATGTTGCGCACGCTGCAAGGCCCAGGCGGCCGTCAACAGGCTGCGCTGCTGCGCCGCCTCGCGCGCCAGCGCCGCGATGCGTTCTGCAGCAATGCCGGTAATGGCTGCGGCCCAGACGGCATCCTTGGGCTGGCCATCGGTATCGCCGCGCAAATACGCGGCCCACCGCTCAAACCCGGTGCAATGGCTGGCCAGGAACGCCGCGTCGTGAAGATTCTCGGCCAGCAGGGTATGCGCCATGCCCAGCATCAACGCCGTGTCGGTGTTGGGCCGTATCGGCAGCCACTCAGCGGCCATCTCGGCAGGGATGTCGGCCCGGGTCGGGCTGATCACCACCAGTTTGATGCCGCGCCGTTGTGCCTCGCCCAACCAGCCGGGCAGGTTGTGCAACCCCGAGCCGCCTGATGTCACCTGGCTGTTCTTGACGGGAATGCCGCCAAAGGCGATCAGCACCCGGGTGTGTTCCAGCACGCTGTCCCAATCCGTCACGTCGCCACTGACGGGCGATGTGGTCCCGATGACATAAGGCAGCAGAAATTGCGCCGCGCCCCAGCTGTAATTGCCGATCTGATCGACGCAGCCGCCGCCCAGAAACAGGAAGCGCCTGATCAGGCTGCGCGCATGGTGGACACGCCCGGCCGAGGACCAGCCATACGAGCCGCCAAATATTCCGGCCGCGCCATGCTTGGCGCGCACGCGCGAGAGCTCGCCAGACACGAGGTCGAGCGCGCGGTCCCAGGAAATTTCGATGTAGTCGTCGCCCTCGCGGTCGCGGCGGCCTTCCAGCCAGCCTCGCCGCACCGAGGGACGGCGCACCCGCAGCGGCGAATGCACCATCTCGGGAATGGAGTCCAACATGGGCGAGGGCGCCGGATCCGGCCCAAAAGGCTCACAGCCGACCAGGCGGCCGGCTTCGGTGATTGCCGTGAAGGCGCCCCAATGCGCGAGCGAGGGATGACGCGATCGTGCCATGCGGAAAACTCAGAGTGCGGTTCGACCTGGAATCAGCCTGACCCAGACTGCGGCGCCATGGCTGATGGCTTGATCGTCGAAATCATACGGCATCGCCAGCGCGCAATCCGCCTCTGCGGCGGGGGTGTCAGCAACGGCCGACGTTCAAGTCTGAAATCAGGTTGTTGAAATCCTGGCGCAGGCTGTTGGCGTCGTTTTCAATCGTGGGGCGCATCATCTTGAACGCGCCGGTGCGCGCCGCGTCTTCCTTGTAGCGGCCATTGTCGGTGTGCTCCAGGATCTTGCGGCCCGAGGCCAGGAAGCTGTTGACGTTCATCATCATGCCGCTGCAGCCCTTGGGGTCGGCCTCGCGCGTCTTCTTGTCAAAGCCCAGCGCCATTTCATTCATCTTGTCCAACTGCTGCTTGAACGCTTCCTGGTCGGCGCCCAGGCCCTTGCCCTCGAACACGCCCGACGCCTTGTCCATCGTGGCCTTGCCGTAATAGACCATGCCGGCACGGTAGTAGGCGACCGTGTCCTTCTTGGCCTTCTCGAACGCTTCCTTGGTGTTGGCCGTGTCCTTGATGGAGATGCCGCGGTAAAAGCCGTCTTCCGCCTTCATGACTTCCGTCAGCGCGGCGACGTAGGCCGGGCTTTTCTCGCGCGCCAATGCGCCGTTGTCCGACAGGAAGGTCTTGGCGGCCGAATAGTTCTGCAGTTCGTTGCTCAGCGGCGCCAGCTTGCCCAGGGCGTCCGAGAAGGCCTTGGCCGGTGCGTCGATCTCGGCGATGGGCGTGGGCAGCGCCAGCGCGCGGTCGAGTTTCTCTTTGGTGCGCAGGATGGCCGTGTCATTGCTGATGACGAAATCCTTGAGCGGCTTGTTGCTCTTGAGCGCCGGGACGGCATAGGTCTCGTAGCGGTCAAGCGCCTGCGCGAACGTCGTGGAGATGCTGTTGGCGGTATCCACGTATTGGTTGTACTTGATGATTTCCGCCTGAGCGGTGCTGGCCTCGGGCGCTTTCGCTTCCGGCTTGGCGCTATCGTCGCCGCACGCGGCGAGCGCCAGCGTGACGAGCAGAATGGCGGATAGGCGCGAGGGGCGCGGCATATACATCTTCGTTTCCTGTGACGGGTTGCTATGGAGGGGACGCATGATATGCCCTTCATTTGCTTAACACGCTACAAAGTCATTCAACCCTGTCACAAGAATTTTCAAGCCCTACATCATCTTTACCGCGCGACCGATGAACTGGATCGGCCCGGTTGGCCTGCCGGTAGGCGAGCCGGTGGCCGGTTCAAGCGTCAGTTCAAACAACTGGTTCGGTTCCAGCGGCGGCAGCTTGTCCAGCGGGATGCGCACGCAGGCCGGTAAGCCCTGGAACGGGCCGACCACCAGCTCCTTGCCGTCGTACAGGTAGAAGCCCACCCAGTTCAGGTCGGGCAGGGCGTGGTAGACCAGTGCGGAGAGGTTGGCCGCATTGGCGATGCGGTCGGACTCGGCGTAGACCAGGCCGCGGGCCTGTTCCAGCAGCTGGGCGTATTGTTCCGGCTTGCTGCCGGTGAGCGAGGCATTGGCGAACATGCCTGCAGTCTAGCAAGCGTACGGGAGCAGCGATAATGCACGCTCTGTTGCATGCCTGGAGCCGTTGATGCCCCTGCCCACCCTGATGCCGCCTGCCGTGTTCGTCACCGGGACCGATACCGAGATCGGCAAGACCGCCAGCAGCACCGCGCTGCTGCATGCGCTGCGCCGGCGCGGGCTGCGCGCGGTGGGCATGAAGCCGGTGGCCAGTGGCAGCCAGGACCTGGGCCACGGCC
>DMTA01000378.1 GCA_003454835.1 Achromobacter sp.
GCCGCGCGCGCCAATCCCGCGCGTTCCCGCACGCGTTCCCAGGCGCGTCCCCGCACGCGTTCCCACACGGGCCGGCCCGCCGTTTTCCACGGCGCGCCGGCCCGTCTCGCTAGAATGACGGCTTGATCCGCACCGGTTGTCTTTCGTGACCCTCTACGACGTTCCCGCTCCTGCCAAGCTGAATCTCTTTCTGCACGTCGTGGGCCGCCGCGCCGACGGCTATCACCTGCTGCAGACCGTGTTCCGCTTCATCGACCTGTGCGACACGCTGCACTTCGATGTGCGTTCTGATGGCGTCATCAGCCGCGCCACGGACCTGCCGGGTGTGCCTGAAGACCAGGACCTCACCGTGCGCGCCGCGCGCGCCCTGCAGAAGGCCACGGGCACGCGCCTGGGCGCGCAGATCAGCCTTGAAAAGCGCATTCCGCAAGGCGGCGGTCTGGGCGGCGGCTCCAGCGATGCGGCATCGGTGCTGATCGCGTTGAACAAGCTGTGGAACACGGGATTGTCGCGTCAGGATCTCATGGCGCTGGCGCTGCCGCTGGGCGCGGACGTGCCCGTCTTTGTCTTTGGCCAGTCGGCGTTTGCGCAGGGAATCGGCGAAGATCTCACCGCCGTGACGCTGCCCGAACGCGGCTATCTGGTGGCGCAACCCGATGCCAGCGTGCCGACTGTTGGAATATTTTCGGCACCCGATTTGACAAGGGATTCTTCTTACATCACAATAGCGGACTTTCTTGCTTCGCAAACATTTTTGCCAAGCGGATCCCAAGGGAAACACCCCGGTGGTGGCAACCTAAACGGATGCGCGCTTTACGGAAAAAATGATTTGGAGCCGGTGGTCTACCGTCTTTATCCTGAAGTACTTGGGGCATCGCGGTGGCTTGCTGAACGGGGTCTTCCTGTTCGCATGTCGGGATCAGGCGCATGTTTATTTGCCGAATTTTCCGAATCATCGCCGGCCGTTTTGGCAGAACAAGAAATTACCGCTATAATGCGCGGCGCTGATAAAACATTCAGCCAAACGCATCCACGGTTTCGGTTAGTGCAGGCATGTACTGGGTTAGCTGAACATCCGTTGCGGAATTGGATTGCAAGATAGTTGGGGAGTCGCCAAGCTGGTTAAGGCACCGGATTTTGATTCCGGCATGCGAAGGTTCGAATCCTTCCTCCCCAGCCAACCGAATACATAAAAAAGCTGTTGAACACGCCTGTAAGACACTGGCCCGGGTTCAGCAGCTTTTTTATTTTCCGGATTCGCTGGTGCAATTGAACGCGCTGCACCAGGTCTCACCCGCAGGTATCACCCGCATCAATCGTTAGTGTCTCAAACGACCATCGCATCATCCATCATGGCAAACGATAGCTTCATGATTTTCACGGGCACCGCCAACACTCGGCTGGCCGTGGACGTAGTCAACCACCTCGACATGTCCCTGGGAAAGATGACCGTCGGTCGTTTTTCGGACGGCGAGGTGATGGTCGAGATCAACGAGAACGTGCGTGGCAAGGACGTCTTCGTCCTGCAGCCCACCTGTGCACCCACCAACGACAACCTGATGGAAATCATGGTGATGGTCGATGCCCTGCGCCGCGCGTCGGCAGGCCGCATCACCGCCGCGATTCCCTACTTTGGCTATGCCCGCCAGGACCGCCGCCCGCGTTCGGCGCGCGTGGCCATCTCGGCCAAAGTCGTGGCCAACATGCTGCAAGTGGCTGGGGTTGACCGTGTCCTGACCATGGACCTGCACGCTGACCAGATCCAGGGTTTCTTCGACATTCCCGTGGACAACATCTACGCCGGTCCGATCCTGCTGGGCGACATCTGGCGCCGCAATTTCTCGAACCTGGTTGTGGTGTCCCCGGACATCGGCGGCGTGGTTCGTGCCCGCGCGCTGGCCAAGCAACTTGAAGCCGATCTGGCCATCATCGACAAGCGCCGTCCGCGCGCCAACGTGTCGGAAGTGATGAACATCATCGGTGAAGTCGACGGCCGCACCTGCATCATCATGGACGACATGGTCGACACCGCCGGCACGCTGTGCAAGGCGGCCCAGGCCCTGAAAGACCGCGGCGCCGGCGCCGTTTACGCCTATTGCACGCACCCCGTGCTGTCGGGCGGCGCCATCGACCGCATCGAAGCGTCGGAACTCGACGAACTCGTCGTCACCGACACCATTCCGCTCTCCGAGCAAGGCCAGGCCAGCGGCAAGATCCGCCAGCTGTCGTGCGCCGCGCTGCTGGGCGAGACCATCCTGCGTATTTCCAACGCCGAATCGGTCAGCTCGCTGTTCGTCGATTGACGCGTAGGCGTTGATCGGGCCACAGCCCAAATTTGCAGTTCTTTGCGCCTCGCTGGTCGCGGCAAGGCGCAAACAAGCACGGCGCGCCCTTTGCGCGCCGTGAATTCAACCGGTGAAGTTGCTTCACCTTTATTGTTTCGGAGTTATCCATGAAATTTACTGCCACTGCGCGTAGCGTCCAGGGTTCGAGTGCGAGCCGCCGCCTGCGCCGCGCGGGCCGCGTTCCCGCCATTGTCTATGGTGGTACGGCTGCCCCCCTGAACATCGAACTCGACCACAACGAGATCTACCACGCGCTGCGCAAGGAAGAATTCCACGCATCGATCCTGCAAATGCAGCTCGAAGGCGCCAAGGATGAGCAAGTTCTGCTGCGTTCGGTTCAATGGCACGCCTACAAGCCGCAAGTCCTGCACGTGGACTTCCAGCGCGTTGACGCCAACCAGGCTCTGCGCACCAAGGTGCCGCTGCACTTCGTGAACGCTGAAGTCTCGCCCGCTGTGAAGCTGAGCGGCGCCATCATCAGCCACGTGACGACCGAACTGGAAATCACCTGCCTGCCGTCGGCTCTGCCCCAGTTCATCGAAGTCAACCTGGCTGACATCCTGGCCGGCGGCTCGATCCACCTGGCCGACATCAAGCTGCCCATGGGCGTGACGTACGTCCCCCACGGCGGTGAAGACAACCCCCTGCTGGCCGCCGCGGTCACCAAGGGTGGCGCTGCCGCTGCCGACGACGCCGAAGAAGCTGCTCCGGCTGCCTAAGTCCTGCTGGAAGGCCCTTGCGGCTTTCCTGCGGCTTACGCCCGAAACCCTGCGTGTGCATTTGCATGCGCAGGGTTTTTTGGTTTAAACACCCCCATCATGTCTACTCCCATACGCCTCATCGTGGGACTGGGTAATCCAGGTCCCGACTACGAAACCACCCGGCACAACGCCGGCTTCTGGCTGGCCGACCATCTTGCGGACGATCTGCGCACTTCTTTTGCGCTCGAGAAGTCCTTTTTCGGCATGGTGGCCAAATCTCGCCTGGGCGCGGACAACGTCTTGCTGCTCAAGCCCAACACCTACATGAATCGTTCCGGCCAGGCCGTCGGCGCGCTGGCGCGCTTCTACAAGCTGACGCCGGAAGAAGTGCTGGTGCTGCACGACGAACTAGACCTCATGCCCGGTCAGGTCAAGCTGAAGCAGGGCGGCGGCCACGCCGGCCACAACGGGCTAAAGGACATCCAGGCCGCGCTGGGCAGCCCGAACTTCTGGCGCCTGCGCATCGGCATCGGCCACCCGCGCACGCTAGGCCTGGCGCAACAGGTCGCCGACTTCGTCCTGCACCCGCCCCGCCGCGAGGAACAGAAGGAAATTGAAGCCGTCATCGACCGCTGCCGCGCCGTCGTGCCGTCGATGCTGGCCGGCGACTTCGCACTCGCCACCCGCCAGCTGCACAGCGGCAACGAGTCCTGATGAGCCAAGACCAGCCCACCCGCAAGATGCGCTTTCGCAGCGAGATCGCCGACTTCTGGCGTTTCATCCGCCATCCTCATCCGCTGTCGCGCCTGCCGAACCGGGCCGGCGGCAGCGGACTGGTCGCAGATTGGTGGCCGGGCATCGGACCGGGACGGCTCCTGGCCTGGGCCGCCGTGTTGTGGGTCATCAATCTATTTGCGCTGGGGCCCGTGGCCGTTGCCGCGGCCGGGCTGGGCGGCGTCTCGCATCGTCTGGATCCCCACAACATTCCGTGGCTGACCGCGGTGCTGTGGGCGCCGCTGGTCGAAGAGATGCTGTTCCGCTACGGCCTGCGCCGGCCGCGCCAGGCGCTGTGGCTGATCCCTGCGCTGGTGCCCGTCGTGCTGTGGGGGCCGAAGCTCTGGACGGGGCTGCTGTTGGCTGCGTTCATTTTGCTGGCGGTGTGGGGGCTGCGCGCGCGCCCTGAGCCGCTCAAAGGCTGGGACACGAGCTGGCGCAGGTATTACCTGCAGCACTATGGCGTCGTGTTCCATCTGATCGCGCTGACGTTTGCAGCGGTTCACCTGACCAACTTCGTCTACAACAAGACGCCGTACTGGCTGCTGCCGCTGCTGGTGCTGCCGCAATGGCTGACCGGCCTGGTGCTGGGATGGATGCGCGTGCGGCGGGGCATCGGGGCGGCGATCTTGCTGCACTCGGTGTTCAATGCCGGGCCGATCTTGATGATCTGGCTGGTCATGCGCTACGCGCCGACGGCGGCTGGTTAAGCGAGCGGGCCATCGGGGCCGCATCACCCCCGGCCCATAAGGCGTCGTTTCACCCCGCCGGGGTAAACTACGCCGTTAACGCTCAATACCGTACTTACACAGGATTCCCATGGCTCTGCAATGCGGCATCGTCGGCCTGCCCAACGTTGGCAAATCGACACTCTTCAACGCTCTGACCCGCGCCGGCATCGCCGCCGAGAACTATCCGTTCTGCACCATCGAGCCCAACGTCGGCGTCGTCGAAGTGCCGGATCCGCGCCTGCAGAAGCTGGCTGAAATCGTCAAGCCCGAACGCATCCTGTCCGCCACCGTCGAATTCGTCGACATCGCGGGCCTGGTCGCCGGCGCGAGCAAGGGCGAAGGCCTGGGCAACCAGTTCCTCTCGCACATCCGCGAAACCGACGCCATCGTCAACGTCGTGCGCTGCTTCGAAGATCCCAACGTGATCCACGTTGCCGGCAAGGTCGACCCGATTGCCGACATCGAAGTCATCGAAACCGAGCTGGCCCTGGCCGACCTGCAGACCGCCGAAAAGGCCCTGCAACGCCACCAGAAGACCGCGCGCTCGGGCGACAAGGAATCGCAACGCCTGGTCGCCGTGCTGGAAAAGTGCATTGCCCAGCTCAACGAAGCCAAGCCCATCCGCGCGCTGGACCTGACCACCGAAGAAAAGGCCGACATCGCCCAGCTCTGCTTCATCACCGCCAAGCGCGCGATGTACGTGGGCAACGTCGCTGACGACGGCTTCACCAACAACCCGTTGCTCGACCGCCTGACCGAATTCGCCGCCGCCCGCAACGCGCCCGTCGTGGCCATCTGCGCCGCCATCGAATCCGAAATCGTCGACCTCGACGACGCCGACCGCGAAGCCTTCCTGAAGGACATGGGCATGGAAGAACCGGGCCTGAACCGCCTGATCCGCGCCGCCTTCAAACTGCTGGGCCTGCAAACCTACTTCACCGCCGGCGTGAAGGAAGTGCGCGCCTGGACCGTGCCCATCGGCGCCACCGGCCCCCAAGCGGCTGGCGTCATCCACACCGACTTCGAACGCGGCTTCATCCGCGCGCAGACCATCTCGTACGAGGACTACATCACGTACAAGGGCGAGCAGGGCGCGAAGGAAGCCGGGAAGATGCGCGCGGAAGGCAAGGAATACATCGTGCAGGACGGCGATGTGATGAATTTCCTGTTTAACGTCTGATGCAGAAGCAATCGGCGTACGGCTGAAGGCCGGCCCTGCCGGCCAGCGCGTCGAACAAAAACCCTCGAGCCTGACGGCCGAGGGTTTTTTTCTTTGCATGGGCGGGCTGGAACAAGATTTTTATTATTTTCTGGCAGGACGTGACATGGCGTCATGTTCGATAGTGCAGGCGCTTGAGCCGCAAGCGACGTCTACGGCGATCCGTGGCTTGCGCTAGACGTTTCACGCCTCAAGGCCTGCACTTCGGCGATGGTCCCGGCATCAATGGTGATTTCCCGTATGCCATTTATGTCTGCGGTGCGGAGCAGCAGCCTGATTGCCAGATCGGGCGGGCATTCAAGCAATAGCTGCTCGCCCGACATCCGGCCCACATACTTGAGCATTCCATCAACGTCGGGGTTGCGTTGCGCGGTGACGCCGGGCTGTTCCATCCAATTGGCGGGCTGCAGGGCGGCCAGGACATTGGTGTTTGGGGTGACCAACACGAATGGACCCTCGTCGTCCTGGAACACGCGCATCGACGATTTCGGGCTGAAGCCCACTGGCGGCAACAGAACGACCAGAACGTCATGCGCTAGCAGGCTTGCCAATACCTGGCCAGTGGTGGGTTCTTTGGAGCCAGCGAGGAGCTCGAGCGGCGTCATCGCCTTGCCGATCAACTGCTCCGTGCGATCGGGATGCGTGGAACGTGGTGTTCTTGCGCCAAGATACATAACCCCCAGCAACAAGCCCGCGCCACCCAGCGCCAGTAGCGTCCACATCAATCCACCTCCGTCTTGTTTGAAGAGCAATCCGGGGCTTCATAGAAACGGGTGAGTCTCCGCGGCTTTCGAGGCTCGAACCTGAAGCGCAGTTTCCGTCCTTTGCAACCCCGCGCAGCATGATGCCCCGGGTGCAGGGGTATCGAAATCAAAACATTCTCAAAAGTACGAATCAGGTCCGGGTAAAAATCAGATTCTTCGTATGTACTGCGCACAGACAGGCATGCAAGATGCGAGCAAATGGCAGCGCCGTTGAGTTCCTTTTCAAGTGCCGCACAGGATTTGCATGCCGCCCCGTTTTAGCCAGAAGTTTCCTTGGTACGTCGCCCTGTCATCCGTTGCCGTCCTTGCGGCCGCCATTCGGCTGGGTTATCCCATTCCGAGAGGTGCGGGCCCGCAATCGTCGTACGGGTTCCTTAGCGATGGCCCGCAGCTATTCGCCTATCTTCTGTTGGCGGGGATCGCCGCCTTCATTTGCGCACAATCCCGTCTCGAGCGCCGAAGCATTTTGGGGTACGAGAGCGAGCGCGCCTTCGTGCTGTGGTTCATGGGGGCTTTCGCGTTTTTATGCGCGTTTGCGGGGTCGGCACTTTATGGGTACTTAAGGGACTTCACCGGCTATGTGGTGTATGCCTGGGGGAGTGGCGATTATGACGACGCATGGGACCGGGCACAGGCGGTTGCAGCCATTGTTCGCGCGTTGTCCCCGATAGTCCTGGTGTTGATGATCGGGGCTGCGTTTTTTTTCTGTGCAGTTGTTTTCAAAAGAGAGGAAGTGCGCGGTACGGGCGATGCAGCACGACGGTTTCGCGCAATCGGTATGTTCACGGGAGTGGTCGTCGTGGTATCGCTTCTGGTGGAAGCTAGTGCCCCTGGCTTTACTCCATCGCGCTTCGTTCGAGCCTACGGGTTTTATTGGCAGCCTGTGTACGGCACCTTGTCTGTCTTGTTCTGGACCGCGTTGCCCACCTTCATCATCGCGCGCTGTGTCGCCCCGCGCGACGTGCCAAACTCTCGGCCCGGAAGAATACTCGTTTTTGGAGTCGCCACGGTTGCGGCAATTCAACTGCTGCGTATTGCCGCGATGGAGATCGGCTGGGAGCCATTCATCGTGGCGGTTTTTGACGCGGGATATTTCCCGGCGCTCGCCGATTTTCAGGAGAACCACCCCCTGGCTACGGTCGCGATCGTGTACGTGATTCAGCTTCCGTTGGCTTTGATCTCAATATGGTGCGGCGCACGCTTTGCGCTGAAGTGTTCGCGCTTCGACGATCAGCACGAGGCTATCGTCAAGACCTGATAACCAATGGAAGGGAATTACGAATAAAGTGCAGCGCGCCAGGGGGGGCGTCCGTCAGGTGTTCCTTTCCCCCGCCGCCCGCACAAAATTCTCCTCCAGCACGCTCAACACCCGATTCAGCGTATCCACATCCGCCGCAGACAGCCCCTTCAGCGATTCCTCAAAAAAATCAGCCCGCTTGGGCAACGCCTCATTCACCACCGCCTGCCCGGCAGCCGTCAACGTCGCATTCGTCAGCCGATTGTCGTCCGCATCCACCGCCCGCGAAATCCAGCCCAGTTTCTGCATCGCCTGCAATTGCCGCGTCAGTGAAGCCGGATCCAGCCGGCAACGCTCGGCCAGGTGCTTCTGCGAGCACTGCCCGTTCTCATGCAGCGCCAGCAATATCCGCCACCGCGGCAAAGCATGACCAACCTTGCTGCTGAAGGCGCTCTGCATGACGCGATACGTTTGGCCCATGTGCTGGATGACTTGCAGGCCTTGTTGTTGTTTGGGCAAAAGCTACTCTCCGACGCCGGCGGGCTCCGGTTTGGATGGCCGGACCAGTTGCACCAGGGGCACGCGCCGCACGCACCAGAGTGCGAAGACGGCGACGGCGAGGGCGATGAGTTGCCCTTCGTGGATGGCGCCCACCAGCGCGATGCGCGCGATTTCGATGAGCGACGTTCCGTCCTGGCCTTGATGGGCCAATTGTGCCAGGAACTCGGTCTGGGCCGCCGGGTCAACCAGCATCTGCGGGTCGTTGAGTTTGGGCAGCCACTGGGCGGAGGCGCCGCGCAGGGTGGATTCGACGCCGTTGAAGTAGCTGTGGCTGACCATGGTGCCGACGACCGCGGTGCCTAGCATGCCGCCGATCATGCGCAGGGATTGCAGCAGCGCCGTGGCGATGCCCAGGTGGCTGCGACCAGCGGTCTGCTGGGCGAAGACCGTGAGGTTGGGCATGATGAAGCCCATGCCCAGGCCAGCCATCGTCATATAGGCGCCGATCAGCAGGTGCGAGGTGTAGTTGTGGGTCGTGACGATGCCCAGGCACGAGAACGCCATGAGAATGAAGCCGGCGTACAGCATGCGGTTGGGGTTGCGGATGCGCGTGATGATGCGTCCGTTGACGATGCTGCCAACCGTGATGAAGACGACCATCGGCGTGATGAGCAGGCCCGCTTGCTGGGGCGACAGCCCGAAGCCGCCCTGCAGAAGCAGGGGCGCGTAGAAAAGCAGCGAATACATCGTCACGCCGACCAGCAGGGCCAGCGTGAAGAGCATGGCCAGGCCGCGGTTGCGGAACATGTCCAGGGGCAGGAGCGGATGCGGACAGCGGCGTTCCCACCAGATCAGGGCGGCGAAGGCGGCAATGCTGCCGGCGCCCAGCAGCACGAGGGAGGGCGTGAAGCCGTTCTTGGGCAGGAGTTCCACCAGCAGCTGCATGGTCCCCAACGCCAGGGCAATCAGCAGTGCGCCCTGCCAATCCAGCCGGACTTTGCCTGGATTCTGATTGCGCAGGTGCGGCAGATAGCGGGCGACGAACCAGAGGCCAAGGATGCCGATGGGCAGGTTGACGTAGAAGACGGAGCGCCAGCCGTAGTGTTCCGTCAGGGCTCCGCCGAGCGTGGGGCCGACCGCGTTGGCGATGCCGAAGGCGGCGCTGAGCATGACCTGCCACCGTAGGCGGACGTGGGGATCGGGGAAGAGATCGGGAATACAGGCGAACGCGGTGCCGACCAGCATGCCGCCGCCAATGCCTTGCAGCGCCCGCGCCAGCACCAGTTCCAGCATCGTGTCGGCCGCCCCGCACAGGACCGAAGCCAGGGTGAACAGGATGATGGCGGCCACGACGAACGGTTTGCGGCCGTAGTAATCGCCCAGCCGGCCGAAGATGGGCACGGTGATGACCGAGGTCAGCAAATAGGACGTGGCGACCCAGGCATACAGTTCGAAGCCCCGGAGTTCCGCGACGATGGTCGGCAGCGCGGTGCCCACCACAGTCTGGTCGATGGCGACCAGCATCATTACGAAGCACATGCCCAGCATGGCCAGCAGGGTTTGCCGGAAGGGCAGGATCTGGCCGGGAGAGTGTTGGGGCGGGGAGGCGGGGGCGGACATTGTTGGACGCATCAATAATTGATCGATCAATTATTCTAGCTCTACAATCCGGCGGTCAGGAAGCCGTCAGCTTGGCCGATCCCGCTGGTCGGCCTGATTTGTTACGATAGCGGTTATCTGCACGCTGGGTTTCCGGCGTCTTCAGCAGGCCTTCCTCGGTAGCACCTTTATTTGGCGCCCATGCCGCAGGCTCGGCAGGAGCGAGGACACGCCCTGAAAGGCAAGCCTCTGAATGGCAAGCCCGTCATGGCAAGCCTGATTGGCAACCCTGACAGGCAAGCCCTGGAATGCAGACAGTTCAATAGGCCAGCGGTCTTCCGCCGGCAACGCACCTTCCCCGCGCGCTGCGCGGTGGGCGGTATCAAGGATTTCCAGTCGAGGTACCGACGGGGCAGCAATGAAAACGTGGTTCAAGCGCATTTTGATAGGCCTGGTAGTGTTGGTTGTCGTGGCCGTCGTCGGCCTGGCCATCTTCTTGCTGACATTCGACCCCAACGCGTACAAGTACAAGCTGGAAGAGCTTGTCCAGGAACGCTATCAACGCACGTTGACGATCGACGGCGAGATTGAGCTATCGCTCTTTCCGCGGATCGGCCTGTATGTCCAGGGCGTGTCCCTGTCCGAACCCAATAGCACAGACACGTTTGCTTCCATCGAGAGCACGCGGCTTGCCGTGGCCGTGTGGCCGCTGCTGTCCAACAGCTTTGTCGTGGACCACGTGGCCATCAGCGGGCTGAAAGCGCGCGTGGTGCGGGACAAGCAGGGTCAATTCAATTTCAGCAATCTGGTGGGCGGCACGCAGCCGGTCACCGATTCGCCCACCAATCCGGCCGAGGCCCTGGTGGGCGCGGCCCAGACCGCCGCGCAGGCGATCACCAGCGGCAACATGCCGCCGTCGCGCAACAACATGCAGATCGACATTGCCGGCCTGGACCTGAAGGACGGCGAAGTGCAGCTGCAGGACGCGATAACGGGGATGGCCGTTGCGTTCACGCGCATCAACGCCAACACCGGCCGCGTCACGTTCAATCAGCCGTTCGATGTGCGCATGACGGCGCGCGTCGAAGGCGGCTATCCGCGCGTGGATGCCAACTTGACCGGCCAGGCGCTGCTGACGCTGGACCCTTCCGCCAAGCGCTATGCCGCACAGCGGCTCGACCTGCGCATGGACGGCAAACTGCCGGGCGCCGAGGCCAAAAGCCTGGTGATGCGCGGCAACCTGGCGTTCAACGGGCAGAAGTCCGCGTTGGATGTGGCTGGCCTTGAACTCCTGTTCCAGGGCGACGTGACCGAACCCTCGGCCAAGGCGACCAATGTGGAAGCCAGCGTGGCGATCCCCAAGCTGGCGATCGACCCGCACAAGAGCCAACTCCAGATTGAAAAACTGGCCGTGCGCGCCAAGGGCGGCGTGGCCGACGGTCCATTCGAGCTGGCTGTCGATGCGCCGGCGCTCAATATTTCCCCCGCGTCGGCAACCGGCGAGGCGCTGACCGGCCGGGTGCGGATCAGCGGCCTGGATGCCAGCTTCGGACTGAACGGCATCAGCGGCAACGCCGGCGAACTGGATATCAAGGAAGCCAAGCTGGACAGTACGTCCAAGAAGGGCGACCGCGTGGTGAAGCTCAATTTCGCGTCGCCGCTCAGCCTGAATCTCCTGATGCGCAGCGGCGCCATGTCGGCGCTGCGTGGAGACGTGAACATCACGGATCCCGGCCTGCCCAAGGGCAGCCTGCAGATTCCGGTGATCGGCAGCCTGACGGTGGACCTGCTCAAGGATCAGGCCACCAGCAAGATCAACGCCGTGCTGGAAGGCGGCAAGTTCGATCTCAGCGCCGACATCACGAAACTGACCGACACGCCGCAGATGAAGTTCGCGCTGGTGGTGGACACGCTTGACCTGGACAAGCTGGTGCCGCCCGTGATGGCTTCGCCGCCCAAGGCGCCCGCAGATGGCAAGAAGGACGACAGCAAGCCGGCGCCGGCTCCGGCGCCCGCCGCACCCGTGGACGACACGATCAATCTGTCGGCGCTGGTCGGCCCCAGCGTCAACGGCACGCTGAAGGTGGGCAAGCTGGTGGTGCGCGGTTTGAAGGCCGATGAGGTCTCGGCCGCGGTCAAGCTGGACAAGGGCAAGCTCGACATTTCCGACCTCGCAGCAGGCCTCTACGGTGGCAAGCTGGCGGGGGCGCTGTCGGTGGACGCCGCGCAGGGCAATCAGATCGCCACCAAGATGACGCTGGCCGGCATCGCGATCGAACCTCTGCTGGTGGACCTGGCCAAGCGCAACGTGCTGAGCGGCACCGGCAACCTGACGCTTGACCTGAAGACCGGCGGCGCCAACGTCTACGCGATGAAGAGCGGTTTGGGCGGCACGTTGCAATTGAAACTGCGTGATGGCGCGGTCAAGGGCATCGATCTGACGCAGACACTGCGCGACCTGAAAGCGCGCTTTTCGCCGGATGCGCAGAATGAAACGGTGGCCGCCGACACGGGCAAGCAGACGCAATTCTCGGAACTCGATGCGGACTTCGCCATCGCCAAGGGCATTGCCACAGTGAAGCGCCTGAACTTCGTGTCGCCGCTTCTGCGCGTCACGCAGGGCGACCCGGCCAGCATCGACTTCGTCAAGAGCGAGCTGGATCTGGTGGCGCGCGCGCGGGTCATCAACCCGGCGGCCAATCCCGACGGCAAGGAACTGATCGACCTGAAGGACGTGACCATTCCCGTCCATTTCAAGGGTCCGTTCGACAATCCCTCGTACACGCTGCTTTGGAAGGACGCCATCGGCGGCATCCTGAAGCGCAGCCTGGAGAACAAGCTCAAGGAAGCGGTCTCCGGCAAGGGCAAGAGCGGCGCCGCGGTAGACAAGGCCTTGAAAGGACTCTTGGGCAAATGAGCACAGAACAATTCCAGCCGATCGCCGAATGCGGCGTGACGACGCAGGCACAAGCGGCGGGATACCATCGCCAGTGGCTCGTGGCCAATGATTCCGGGCAGTGGTTGAATCGCGAGCTGTGTCCCCGCCTGGCCGAGGTGTCGGTGGAATTGCGGCTGGGCTACCTGGTGCTGAAGGCGCCGGGCATGCTGCGCATGGATATTCCGCTGGACGTGATCGAAGACGACGACAGCGTGCGCTACAGCATGCTGGTGGGCGAGCAGGCCATCGACGTCGTTGATGAAGGCGAGCTGGCCGCGGCCTGGATCTCGAACTTTGTGCAGGTGCCTTGCCGCATCATGAAGGTGCACCCGGACACGCCCGTGTCCGCCTGGCCGGCCTGAAGGCGGCCGCGCCGTTTATCAAGCGCCCGTCCGGGCGCGCTTGTACTCGAAAGCGGTGTGGGCCACCAGGCCCGCCGCGAGGCCCCAGAAGGCCGACCCAATTCCCCAGAAGCTGAATCCCGACGCCGTCGCCAGCAGCGTGATGAGCGCGGCTTCGCGCCGTTGCGGGTTGGCCATGGCCGCGGCCATGCCGCCCATGATGGTGCCCAGCAGCGCCAGTCCGGCC
>DMTA01000571.1 GCA_003454835.1 Achromobacter sp.
AGCCCGACGGCTACACCCTGCTGTTCGCCACGGCGTCGCCGCTGACCGGGGCGCCGCTCACGGTCAAGGACCTGCAATACGATCCCATGAACGACCTGATCCCCGTCACCCTGGTCGGCGGCGGTCCTTTCATCCTGGTCGCGAATCCGGCCTTTCCGCCCAACACGCTGCCTGAACTGGTGGAGTACGCGCGCAGCCGTCCCGGCGAGATCAACTACGCGTCGCCGGGCATCATGACCGCCAATTTCTTTTTCTCCGAGCAGCTGAACATGGATGCCGGGATCAAGACCACACACGTCCCCTACCGCGGCAGCGCCGCGCTGCTGAACGACGTCATCGCCGGCCAGGTGCAGTACACGCTGGACACGCCGGGCACCACGCTGACCTTCATCCGCAACGGCAAGCTGAAGGCCCTGGCGATCTTCAGCGAAAAGCGCCTGGATCGGGCGCCCGAGATCCCCACCGCCAAGGAAAGCGGCTACCCGAATCTGGTGGGCGGATCCTGGTACGGCCTGCTGTTGCCAAAGGGTACGCCGCCAGAAATCGTCGACGGGCTGTACAAGGCCACCAAGACCGCCTTGTCCAGCACGGAGGTGCGCGGCGCCATGGAAGGACGCGACGTGATCGTGCAAGGCACCTCGCCCGACGAATTCAGCCGCTTCCTGCACGCCGAGTTCAAACGCTGGCAGGACGTGACGCAGAAGCTGGGCATCAACCCGCAATGACCGATTGAAACTGCGCAGGCACGCCAGCCCTCTCTTCCGACCGGAGTCTCCGATGTCCAATCCCCCCTACGCCCCGGACCTGACCGCGGGAAGCGCTCCCACCTCCATGCGTCCCGCGCTCGCCGGCCTGGATCACATGATCTCGGCCGGCCACTATCTGGCCACGCAGGCCGGCATGGACATCCTGCAGGCCGGCGGCAACGCCGTCGACGCGGGCGTGGCCGCCGGCATCGCATTGGGCGTGGTCCAGAGCGACATCGTCAACTTCGGCGGCGTCGCCCCCATCCTCGTCTATCAGGCCAAGGCGCAAAAGGTATGGAGCATTTCCGGGCTTGGCTACTGGCCGCAGGCCGCGCGGCTGGAAACGTTTCTGGAAAAGCACGGCGGCACGATCCCGGCGGGCGTGCTGCGCACCGTCATCCCGGCGGCGCCCGACGCGTGGATCACCGCGTT
Source organism: Achromobacter sp. (assembly GCA_003454835.1). Taxonomy (GTDB): domain Bacteria; phylum Pseudomonadota; class Gammaproteobacteria; order Burkholderiales; family Burkholderiaceae_B; genus Achromobacter. The sequence goes on from DMTA01000571.1 coordinate 1,179, forward strand.
GGAACGATTCGGCACCATGAGTTTCGGCGAGGTCGCGGCCGGGGCCATCCGGCTGGCGCGCGACGGCTTCATCATGTATCCGCTGATGGCCGAAGTGTTGGCAGAAAACCAGAAAAACTACGCGCGGTGGGCCTCCAGCGCGGCCATTTATCTGCCCGGCGGCAAGCCGCCCGAAGCGGGTTCGCTATTCCGCCAGGCTGACCTGGCGCGCAGCATCCAGTACATGGCGGACGAAGAGCGCGCGCATCCCGGGAACAGCCGCCTGGCGGGCCTGGCCGCCGCGCGCCGCGCATTCTATGAAGGCGACATTGCCGCCGCGATCGTCAAGTATCACCGCGAGGAAGGCGGGCTGATCACCCACGAGGACTTGCGGGGCTTTGCTGTGGAGGTCGAGCCGGCGCTGTCCACCGACTTCAACGGCACGCAGGTGCATAGCTGCGGCTTCTGGTGCCAGGGGCCTTCGCTGCTACAGATGCTGAACATCCTGGAGCCATGCGACTTGCGCGCGCTGGGCCACAACTCCGCCCCCTATGTGCATCTGCTGACCGAAGCCATCAAACTGGCCTTCGCGGACCGCGAGGTGCATTACGCCGATCCGCGCCATGCGCGGGTGCCGCAAGCGGCGCTGCTGTCCAAGGACTATGCGCGCGCGCGGCTGGCCATGATCGCGCGCGATCGCGCCGGGCCGGACATGCCGCCAGCAGGCCAGCTTCCCCACGCGCGCGACATCGACTTGCGCGAGGCCGGCCCGGACGACATGGCACGCACGGATCCGCGCCTGGATACGTCTTATGTGGCGGTCGTCGACAAGGACGGCAACGCGTTTTCGGCCACGCCCAGCGATGGCTCCTACAACGTGCCCGTCATTCCTGGCACCGGCATCTGCGCGTCCGGACGCGGCAGCCAATCCTGGGCCGAGGCCGGCCATCCCTGCGCCATCGGACCGGGCCGCAGGCCGCGGTTGACACCCAACCCCTCGCTGGCCATCCGGCCCGGCCGGTACGTCATGCCTTTCGGTACGCCAGGCGGCGACGTGCAGTGCCAGGCCATGCTGCAGACGTTCCTGAACATGGAGGTATTCGGCATGGACGTGCAGCAGGCGGTCGAGGCGCCGCGCTTTGCCAGCTTCAGCTTTCCCTCGTCGTTCGAGCCGCACAACGCCATGCCGGGCCGGCTGATGATCGAAGACCTGATCCCGCGCAGCGCGGGCGACGCGCTTGCCGCATTGGGCCACACCGTGAAGTGGTGGAACGGCCATAGCTGGCGGGCCGGCGCCGTCTGCATGGTGCGGCACGATCTGGATAACGGCGTGCGCTGGGGCGGCGCGGACCCGCGCCGGCCGGCTTACGCGATGGGCTGGTAGGCATGCGCGGCGGCTGGCATCAACAGAAAGCAAAACGCCCGCCAGGACAGCATCCCGGCGGGCGTTGAAACTGCATCGCAACAGGCATCCCGTTAAAGATACCCGTTGCCGGCGCCATCAATTCAGGCTGGCGCCCGAGATCTTCACGATCTCCTGATACTTCGCCATCTCGGCCTTCACGAACGCGGCAAACGCCTCAGGCGTCATCGAGCCCGCCTCGGAGCCCATCGTCAGCAGACGCTGTTTCACGTCGGGCTGAGCCATCGCGTCGGCATACGCCTTGTTCAGCTTGGCCACCACCGGCGCCGGCGTGCCGCCCGTCGTGAACACGCCAAACCACGTGCCCAGGTCAAACCCCTTCACGCCCGACTCTTCCACGGTCGGCACGTCAGCCAGCAACGACGAACGCTGCGCCGTCGTCACCGCCAGCGCCTTCACCTTGCCGTCCTTGATCAGCGGCGCCGATGCCGCCAGGTTGTCGAACATGAAATCCGACTGGCCCGACAGCAGCGCCAATTGCGCCGGCGCCGCGCCCTGGTAGGGAATGTGCTCGACGTTGATGCCCGCGCGCGCCTTCAGCAGTTCGCCCGACAGATGGCCCGCGCTGCCGTTGCCGCCCGAACCGTAGTTCAGCTTGCCCGGATTCTTCTTGGCGTAATCGATCAGGTCCGCCAGTTTCTCGATCTTGTTCTTCTGCGCGAACTCGACGTTCATCACCAGCACGTTCGGCACCGCCGCCACGATCGTCACCGGCGCGAAATCCTTCACCGGGTCGTAAGGCAAGTTGGCGAACAGCCACGGATTGATCGCGTGCGTGGCCACCGCGCCCATCACCAGCGTGTAGCCGTCAGGCTGGGCCTTGGCCACCAGGTCCGCGCCGATGTTGCCGCCCGCGCCCGAACGGTTCTCCACGATCACCGGCTGACCCAGCGAGCCGCGCACCTTCTCGGCCAGCATGCGCGCCATCGTATCCAGCGGGCCACCAGGCGGGTAAGGCACCACGAAGCGAATCGGCTTCGTCGGAAAATCAGCGGCCTGGGCCAACGCCGGGGCGCTGAAAGGCAGGGTTGCGGCCAGCGCCACGGCGCCTTGCAACAGGGCGCGGCGCACGGCGCTGCGGGGGGTATTCGACATGGTGTGTTCTCCTCACTCCGGATCAATGGCGGTCAGTAGCATACCCCACCGGCGTGACGGAGGTAACAAAGGGCTACCGGCAAGAACGCCCGGAATTCCCGGGATTGGCAGCCCGCACCAATGAAAAACCGCCCGAAGGCGGTTTGGCGGATCAGTGCAGGATCTGGCTCAGGAAGAGCTTGGTCCGTTCGTTCTGCGGGTTGTCGAAGAACTCGTCCGGGTTGTTCTGTTCGATGATTTCGCCACGGTCCATGAAGATCACGCGGTTGGCGACCTTGCGCGCGAAACCCATTTCGTGCGTCACGCAGATCATCGTCATGCCGCTTTCCTGGGCCAGGCTGACCATCACGTCCAGCACTTCCTTGACCATTTCGGGGTCCAGGGCCGACGTGGGCTCATCGAACAGCATGATCTTGGGGTTCATGCACAGCGACCGCGCGATCGCCACGCGCTGCTGCTGGCCACCCGACAACTGGCCGGGAAACTTCTTGGCCTGCTCCGGAATGCGCACGCGCTCAAGGTACTTCATTGCGGTGGCCTCGGCTTCCGCGCGCGGCTTCTTCAGCACCCACATGGGTCCCAGCGTCAGGTTTTCCAGCACCGTCAGGTGAGGGAAAAGATTGAAGTGCTGGAACACCATGCCCACGTCCTTGCGGATCGTCTCGATGTGCTTCAGGTCATTGGTGAGCTCCGTGCCGTCCACGATGATGTGGCCCTTCTGGTGCTCTTCAAGGCGGTTGATGCAGCGGATCATCGTGGACTTGCCCGAACCCGAAGGTCCGCACACCACGATGCGCTCGCCTGGCGCGACGTCCAGGTTGATGTTGCGCAACACGTGGAACTGGCCGTACCACTTGTTCACGTCCTGCAAACGAATAATGGCATCCGACATGCCTGTACTCCCGTAAGTATCGCTTTGCGCGCCCGCCTTGCAGCGGACGCGCGGCAAATTGCTAGCGTGCGTGACCCGTGGCCAGGCGTTTTTCCAGCGCCTGGCTGTATTTGGACATGGAGAAGCAGAAGACGAAGTAGATCAGCGAAATGAACAGGTACGCCTCCACCCCGAATCCGCGCCATGCCGCGTCGGACAAGGCTGCCTTGGCCGCCAGCGTCAGGTCGAAGATGCCAATGATCACCACCAGCGACGTGTCCTTGAACAGCGCGATGAAAATGCTGACCAGCGGCGGAATCACGATCTTGAGCGCCTGCGGCAGAATGATCTTGCGCATCTGCTGCCAGTAGTTCAGGCCCAGCGAATCGGCGCCCTCGTACTGCCCCTTGGGGATGGCCTGCAGGCCGCCGCGCACGGTTTCCGCGATGTAGGCCGCCGCGAACATGATGATGGCGATCTGCGCGCGCAGCAGCTTGTCGATCGAAAAGCCTTCCGGCAGGAACAGCGGCAGCATCACCGACGACATGAACAGCAGGCTGATGAGCGGCACGCCGCGGATCAGCTCGATGTACACGACGCATAGCGCCTTGATGGCCGGCATCTTCGAGCGCCGGCCCAGGGCCAGCAGCACGCCGATCGGGAACGCGAAGGCGATGCCGAACGTGGACAGGATGAGCGTCAGCGGCAGGCCGCCCCAACGCGCGTTTTCCACGTAGGTCAGGCCGAACACGCCGCCCCACATCAGGAGCGCCACGGCCGTCAGGCCCACGGTCCAGATGACGGCAAGCTTCCAGTTCCAGAAGCGGCGGATGCCGCTGCAGACGATCACCGCCACCAGGATGATGGTGGCGATCAACGGCCGCCATTGCTCATCGTAGGGATAGGTGCCGAACAGGATCAGCCGGTGCTTTTCAATGATGAATGCCCAGCAGGCGCCGCCGGCAGCGCGGCATTCCTGCGCGTTGGCCGCGTCGAAGCTGGCCTTGATGAAGGCCCACTCGACCAGCGCCGGAATGGACATCAACAGGAACCACGCCAGCAGCACCGTGATGAGGATGTTCAGCGGCGACGAGAACAGGCGCGTTTTGAGCCACGCCCAGGGTCCCGTCTGATTGCTGGGCGGCGGCAGGGCCTCGCTGGGGGTATGCGTAGTGCTGCTCATATCAACGCTCCACCAGCGCAATGCGCTTGTTGTACCAGTTCATGAAGATCGAGATCGACAGGCTGACCGTGAGGTACGCGCCCATGATGATGAGAATGCCCTCGATGGCCTGGCCCGTCTGGTTCAAGGTCGTATTCACTACCGACACGATGTCGGGGTAGCCGATGGCAACTGCCAGCGAGCTGTTCTTCGTCAGATTCAGGTACTGACTGGTCATCGGGGGGATGATCACGCGCAGCGCCTGCGGCAGGATCACCAGGCGCAGCACCTTGGCGCGCGGCAGGCCCAGCGAGCCGGCGGCTTCCCATTGGCCGTTGTTGACCGCCTGGATGCCCGAGCGCACCACCTCGGCGATGAACGCCGACGTGTAGATCACCAGACCGGCCAGCAGCGCGGCGAATTCCGGCGACAGCGTCAGTCCGCCCGCAAAGTTGAAGCCCTTGAGCTCCGGCATGTTCAGCGTCAGCGACGCGCCGCTCACCAGCCAGCCGATGAACGGCAGACCGATCAACAGGCCGATGGCCCAGCGGCCCAGCGGGAACATGTGGCCCGTGGCTTCGTGGCGCTTCTTGCCGTAGTGACCCAGGATGATGATCGCGACGATCGCCAGTCCAAGTCCGGCCAGCATCCAGTCGAACGAGTTGCCTTCCAGCGACGGAACCTTGAGGCCGCGGTTGGAAATGAACACGCCCGGCAGCGGATTGTGCGCCTGGCGCGGACCCGGCATGTTCTCGGTGATCAGCGCATACCAGAAGAAAAGCTGCAGCAGCAGCGGCACGTTGCGCATCACCTCGACATACACAGAGGTGATCTTGGCCACGAGCCAGTTCTTGGACAGGCGGCCGATGCCGATGAGCGTGCCGAGGATGGTCGCCAGCACGATGCCGAGGACGGCCACGCGCAGCGTGTTGAGCAGGCCGACCACGATGGCGCGGCCGTAAGTGTCTGATGGGGAATAGGCGACGGCGGTTTCGCCGATGGCGAAGCCGGCCTCGCGGTTCAGGAAGCCGAAGCCCGTGGCGATGTTGCGCACGGACAGATTGTGGAGCGTGTTTGAAACAAGGAACCACACGGCCCAGGCCACCGCGGTCAGCGCAATCACCTGGTAGACCACGGAGCGTACGCCGGGATCGTTCCAGTTCAGACGCCGGGGGGGTGCCGAAATCGGGGCGTTTTTGTTGGGAGTCATCATGATGAATCTACAGAAGTCGGACACCGGGTGGCATGCCGGAAAAGCCGCGCCACCCACTTCTGCCGCCCGCCCGAAGGCGGGTTAGGGCCTGTCCAGAATACACGTCCTGTGCAGACAGGCCCTAGGCATGACGGAGAGCCGTGCTCCGCCATGCCAGGCAGCCGCGCGTCAGCGCACCGGCCAGCCGTACATCAAGCCACCTTGCTTGTACGAAGCGTTCAAGCCGCGCTCCAGCTTCATCGCGCTGTTCTTGCCCAGCGTGTTCTCGAAGCTTTCGCCGTAGTTGCCCACGCTCTTGATGATGTTGTAGGCCCACTTGTCGTCCACGCCCAGATTCTTGCCCATGCCCGGAGTCACGCCCAGGATGCGCTGAATGTTGGGGTTGGGGCTCTTGGTCATTTCATCGACGTTGGCCTTGGTGATGCCGTATTCCTCGGCTTCCAGCATCGCGTTCAGCGACCAGCGCACGATGTTGAACCACTGCTCGTCGCCCTGGCGGACCATGGGGCCCAGCGGCTCCTTGGAGAAGTCTTCCGGCAGGATGACGAACTTGTCCGGGTTCTCGAGCGTGGTGCGGGTCGAGGCGAGCTGCGACTTGTCGGTCGTGAACGCGTCGCAACGGCCGGCCGAGAAGGCGCGGATGATTTCGTCGTACTTGTCGATCACGACCGGCTTGAATTCGATCTTCTGGCTGCGGAACCAGTCAGCGAGGTTCAGTTCGGTGGTGGTGCCCGGTTGCACGCAGATGGTGGCGCCGTTCAGTTCCTTTGCGCTCTTGACGTTCAGGTCTTTGGAGACCATGACGCCCTGGCTGTCGTAGTAGTTCACGCCCACGCCGATCAGGCCGAGCGTCGTGTCGCGCGTCAGCGTGACGGTGGTGTTGCGGGTCAGCACGTCGATTTCACCGGACTGCAGCGCGGTGAAGCGTTGCTGGGTGTTCAGCGGCGTGAACTTGACCTTGGAGGCGTCGCCAAACATGGTCGCGGCGATAGCGCGGCACATGTCCACGTCGATGCCCTTGTATTCGCCCTTGCTGTCGGCAATGGAGAAACCCGGGATGCCCGTCGAAACCCCACACTGGACAAACCCTTTCTTCTTGACGTTATCGAAGGTTGCGCCAGCGTTGGCAGCCGAGGATGCAGCAAACAAGGCAGCGCCAATGGCAGCGAGTTTCAGTACTTTCATCGTGATCTCCGTGTGGGATGAAGCGGAATCCAAAGCAAGGGCCGGGTTGGACCCACGCATGGGGCGGATGGTAGCGTCCGCAAAGCACGCGGCGCATCCGGGAATTCCCTTGAAATATAGGGACACTGGATGAAATGAAACGCTGTTTTTGACGGAAAACAGGGACGCGCTTTCAGCTTTGCGAACATGTGTTTCAGCCGGCCGAATGATGCGCACTTGTTCCGACCGCGCCAAGAGATGTAGGCCACCTTACTGTCCCCGAGTTACTATGGCGGCTTCATCTGACAGCCGCCATGATCGAATTCCAGCACGTATTCAAATCGTATGGTCGCGGCCGCAATATTCTGGCCGACATCAACTTCCGCGTGAGCGCGGGAGAGTTCGTTTTCGTATCGGGGCCGTCCGGCGCCGGCAAGTCCACCCTGCTCAAGCTGATCGGCGGTCTTGAGCCCGCCAGCCGGGGGTCCATCCAGGTGAACGGGCAGCGGCTGGACAAGCTGCCGGCGCGCGCCCGGCCGTACCTGCGCCGCGCGGTGGGCGTCATCCTGCAGGACACACACCTGCTGTTCGATCGAAGCGCGTTCGAAAACGTGATGCTGCCGCTGGCCGTCCAGGGACACCCCTGGGATTCCGCCGCGTCGCGCGCCCGTGCCGCCCTGGACAAGGTCGGGCTGTCGGGCAAGGAAGACCTCAATCCCATCGAGTTGTCCGGCGGCGAACAGCAGCGCCTGGCGATCGCCCGCGC
>DMTA01000570.1 GCA_003454835.1 Achromobacter sp.
TCGGCCAGCGCGATCTCATCGGCGCCCGCATGCAGCACGGCTGCGGCGACCTCGGCCACGCGCCGCACCGGCACCTCGCCTTCCATCGAACATCCGAACGCCGTGGCAACGGCGGCATCGATGCGCATCGGCCGCGCCTGCGCGCGGACCCAGTCGACGATGGCGGCCAGCATCTCGACCTGCGCGTCCGTTCCCTTGCCGACATTGGCGCGGCTGTGCGTGTCGCTGACCGACACGGGAAACGCCAGCACGTGCGCACCGGCTTCATAAGCGGCGATGGCGCCCTTGAGGTTGCAGGCCAGCGCGCACACCGTCAGCCCGTCGATCTTCAGCACTTCGGGCAGGATGTCGCCCGTATCCGCCATCTGCGGCACCAGCCGCGGCGACACGAAGCTGCCGACTTCGATCTCGCGCAGGCCCGCATCGGCCAACTGGCGAATCCAGCGCAGCTTGTCGGCGCCCGCCATCGTGCCCTTGGCCATCTGCAGTCCGTCGCGCGGCCCGACCTCGCAAAGCCTGACTTCCTGATTCATGTGCGTTCCCGTGTCTTATTGCTGGATGACGATGCCGGCGCTCTTGATGGTCTGCTGCGCCTTGCCGATGTCCGACTGGATCAGCGCGGCGAACTGCGCACTGGATACGGGGGCGGTTTCCAGCCCCTGCGCCGCCAGCGCATCCTTCACGTCCTGGCGCGCCAGCAGCTTGTTGAAGTCGCTGTTCAGGCGCGTGACGATGGCGTCGGGCGTCTTGGCCGGGGCCAGCACGCCGTAGTAGGTCACCACGCTGAAATCCTTGTATCCCAGCTCCGCCACCGTCGGCACGTCCGGCAACGCGGGATTGCGCTTGGGCGAGGTCACCGCCAGGGCGCGCACCTTGCCCGACTTGATCAGCGTGGCCGCCGACGAGATCGACGAGCCCGCGAATTGCAGGTGGCCGCCCATCAGATCGGCCAGCGCCGGCGCCGAACCCTTGTACGGCACATGCTGCATCTTGAAGCCGGCCTCGTGCTGCAACATCTCCATCGCGATGTGCACGCCGCCGCCGGTGCCCGACGTGCCGTACGAGATCTTGTTGGGTTCTTTCTTGGCAGCCTCGATCACCTGCGGCAGCGTCTTGTAGGGCGAGGCCTCGGCCACCAGCAGCACCATCGGCGTCGTGGCCACCAGCGCCACCGGCGTCAGGTCCCTGACCGGGTCGTAGGCCACTTTCATCAGCAGCGGGATCAGCGTGACGTTGTCGGATTGGCCGATGACCAGGTCGTAGCCCTGCGCGGGCGAGCGCGCCGCTTCGGCCAGGCCCAGCGCGGTGCCGGCGCCGGGCTTGTTCTCGGGCACCACCGCCCAGCCGTTCAGTTCGTGCAGCTTGGTGCTCATCAGCCGGCCGATGTAGTCGGTGCCGCCACCCGGCGTGGACGGGATGATGATGTGGATGGGCTTGTTCGGATAGTCCTGCGCGTTGACGGTGCATGCGACGGCCAGTGCAGCCAGCGCAACGAGTTTGCGGATCATGGGTGTCTCCTCTTTGATGGATGTCTTGGCGGTCTGACGCCGCCTCGACAGGATTCGGGCGCTAACGCCCTGGCGTCATGCAATCACTCCCGCGGTGCGCAAGGCGTCGATGCGCGTGGCATCCAGGCCCAGGCCCTGAAGAATGGCGTACGTCTGCGCGCCTTGGACGGGCGGATCGAATCGCTTGCCCGCCTTGCGGCCATCGAACTCGATGGGCAGCGCGGCGGCCGAAATCTCGCCGCCATCCGGCAGCCGGGTCGGCAGCAGCGCGCCGCCCGCATTCAGATGCGCGTCGTCCAGCAAGTCGTGTGGCTGACGGATCGGGCCGTACGACAGATTGGCTTCCTCCAGCGCGGCGCACAGCGCGTCGGTCTTCCAGGTCTTCAGGATTTCACCTACCCCCGGCACCAGCCAAGACCGCGCGGCCTCGCGGTCGACGGCGGTGGCCAGACGCGGATCCGCAGCCCATTCGGGCGGCAGGAATTTCTGCGCGAAGTTGCGCCATTGCGCGTCGCCCACCACTGCGACGAACACGCGGCCGTCGGCGGTCTCGAAGACGTCATACACGCCCCATGGCGGCTTGCGCTCCGCGCCCATGGGTTTGGGCGCCGTGCCCGTCAACTGGAATTGCGCGATGAACTGCGCGACCAGGAGCAGATTGTTTTCAAAGAGGCCGGACCGCACATGGCGCCCCCGGCCGGTCGCGTGGCGGTCGTGCAGCGCGGCCAACGCGCCCACCACGCCAAACGTGCCGCCCAGGATGTCGTTGACCGACGCCGCCACCCGCTGCGGCGTGTCCGCGCCGCCATTGATGTACGCCAGCCCGCCCATCATCTGCACCACTTCGTCCAGCGCCGTGCGGTGCTTGTAGGGACCGGACAGAAAGCCCTTGAGCGAGACATAGATCAGCCCCGGGTTCTCGGCCGACAGCGATTCGTAGTCAAGCCCGTATTGCGCCAGGCTGCCGTCGCGAAAGTTCTCGACGATCATGTCGGTCTGCAGCGCCAGCTTGCGCACGACCTCCTGCCCCTCGGGCGATTTCAGGTCGATCGCCAGACTCTGCTTGTTGCGGTTGAAGACCGGAAAGTAGCCGCTGCCCGATCCCTTGAGCCGGCGCGTGCGGTCGCCGTCGATCGGTTCGACCTTGATGACGTCTGCCCCCAGGTCCGCCAGCGACAGGCCGGCGGCCGGCCCCATGATCATGTGAGACAGTTCCAGGACCTTGATGCCGCGCAGCGGCAGTTCGGTGCTGTCCATGAAGGGTGAAGCCGGTGCTGCTGTCATCTGGGGTTCCTCTTGCCAGCCTGTTTAAAGTAAGCGCGGCGTCGGCCAGAGCAATCTGCCCGCCGCCGCCCGCATGTCTGCATCATCGCGGGCAGGCGGCAACGGCGGGTAGCGGTCTTTCAGCATGGGGGCATTCTCGTTTGGGAACGTCCGGGTTAGCCCTGAGGCAGGCGTCAGTTCCCCAGCACGCCCAGATGCGCGAGCAGCGCACGCGCGGCCGGCGACAGCGTTTCCGGATCCCGCACCGCAATGCACAGCGGCGTGCTGGACCACGGCCCTTCCAGCGGAATGAAGCGGATGTCCAGATGCGCCAGACGCGGCTTCAGATAATGCGGCACCACCGCCACGCCCATGCCCCGCGACACCAGCAGGCAGATCGTTTCGTGCGAGCTGACGCGCGCGCTGATTCGCCGCGTCATGCCCGCCGCCCGTGCCGCCTGATCGAACACGCTGCTGATGCCGTTATCGCGATTCAGCTCGATCTGCTCGAACGGCAGCAACTGCGCGTAACCCAGCGTCTCGCGGTCGGCCAGCAGATGCCGGCCCGGCACCACCGCCGCTAGTTCGCAATGGCCAAAGGGAAACACCTGCAGCCCTTCGTGACCGAAGTCGGAACCGGCCGCCACGTCCGCCTGTCCTTCCAGCAAGGCGCGGAACGCCGTCTGCGTGGTGTCCTCTTCCAGAGAGATGTCGATCTGCGGATTCGCGCGCCGGAATGACTGGATCTGCGCCGGCAGGTCGCCCGACAAGGCGGCGAAACTGACCGCCAGGCGAATATGCCCGCGCACCCCGGTCGCAAATCCCGCCATGTCGCGGTGCATGCGATCCATGTCCTCCAGCACGCGGCGCACGTGCGCGGCCAGCGCATCACCCGCCGGCGTCGGTTGCACGCCCTTCACGCCGCGCTCGAGCAGCGGCACGCCGAACGCGTCTTCCATTTCAGACATTCGCTTGCTGACGGCCGAGGGCACGATGTTCTCGCGTGCGGCGGCGCGCGCAAGGCTGCCCTCCTCGAGCGCGGCCAGGAACAGGCGCAGGGAAACGGGGTCGATGTCGCGGGACGGCGGGGCGGGCGGGCTGGGCTTCATGGCGCAAAGTGTCGTCCGTAGTCCTGCCGCGCGGGGTCGGGGTTTACCCGCCCGGTGGACTGGTTCCTGTCTCGATTACTTTTTCCCGGCGCGCGCTCCGCCAATATCCCCGCTGCCAAGGTGGTATAGTCTCGCCCGCTGCCGGCCCCTTGCGGGACGCGCATCGCCCGAGTGGTGAAATTGGTAGACACAAGGGACTTGAACAAATTTGAGCCCTCTGGAGGAAACTCCAAAGGTGAAGCCCGTCAAACTCGGCGAAGGCCCTGGACCCGTTCCGCGCTAACGCCGAGCCAAGCCCCGATGGCATATCGGGGAAGGTGTAGAGAGCAGACGGCGGGCACCTAAGGCCGAGACGGCTATGGTGAAGGCGTGCTCCAGACCACGAACAGCAAGCCTGTGCTGGCGGCGAAAGCCGAAGTGGTAAGAAAATCCCTCGGCCTCGCGGCCGTACCGGTTCGATTCCGGTCTCGGGCACCACCCAGCTGCATTACCTTCCAAGGCATGACGCCACCCTGCGCCACCTTCATTGGCGTTCGGTGTGTCCGTCAGAACGCGCAACGCCAAGCCTCGTCGTAAAACTGTTCCTGCTGGATTCATACGCCAACTGGCGCGAATGCTCTGCAAGCGTTGTGCGTGACTCTGTCTGATTTTCGTTGGACATTGGCTAACGGCATAACCGCCAAGCTAGACTTACGTCGCGGAATCGGTCACCTACCCCCTCGACGCGTCCAAATAGAAGGGAACCCTATGCGCCTGCAAGTAATCCCCGGCGCCAAAAAGCGACGGTTACTCGAAAAGCGCTGGCCACGTGAGCTCCTGTACAACGTACCGCCTATTTTCGCAGCCGGCATTGCGGCGATAAAGCTGTGGCAAGAGCCAAAGCCCGATTACTTCCTGTTCGGTTGCGCCGCTATTGCGTGCGGTTGGCTTATTGCCGCCCTCGTGGTTCGCGTCGTCGTAGCTCGAGGGGAGGATACAAAGGACAGCCCCGCCGCCGTCCACGAAGGGCTGTATGCCGCAGTGTCGACCGTACACCATATGCTCGCTAAGCAATGCGCAACCCGAGAATGCGGGTCGGACTTGCGGGCGACCTTTCATCGAGTAGTCCCTCCTGTCAACGATCCCACTGAGATCGAGCAGATCATCAACTACGTAGGCGGAAGTGGCGAAGGGGTTGGCCGAACGTTTCCCGTGAACTCGGGCATCACCGGTAGAGCCATCCGCAATAAGACCCCATTTGACATGTCGAGCGAAACCGCGACGGACAAACAATTGCGAGATGAGCTCGTTGACGCCTGGGGGTACACTACCGCCCAAACTCGCAGACTCACACCGGGAAGATATTCCGCGCTGGCTATTCCCGTTCTTGACGCTTCTCGACAACATGCAGTGGGCGTGATCTACTTCGATTCAAGTGACCGTGCATTGTTCACCCGTAACGATGTAATGGAAATAGTTGGCGCCGGCTGCGAAGCCATCAGCGATTTCGTCACGAAAAGGTATTGACATGACAACTGCCACCACGCGCTCACGTTGGACCTTCGTAAAAGAGGCAACGGTCATCTCGAAACCGGACGCCAAGATCACGGTCCGACAGCTCACCCTTACGGACTCCGGTTTGCGCGCCATCACCAGCGGTAGCAGCGGCATCACACAAGGCGCCCGGGAAGAGCCGGGACCTCCCGCCCCGATCAAGAAGATGGTCCCCGCATAACGAAAAAAGGGAGCTTTCGAGCTCCCTTTTCAGTATCTATCGCCCGCGCTGCATTCTCGCCCCAGCACGCCACGCCTTCTCGCATGCCCCTAACGCTGGACAAGTTGCACGCCAACACGGCAAGCTTGGATCTCCCGGAGGCGCCACCCCGCGCCTCCCGTCATACCGGGAGCCGCGCATGTGTTCGCACTACCAGACGCTCAAGGACGCCGAATTGCTGCTGCAGAAATTCGGCGTGCGCGCCAAACCCACCGCGATCGGCAAATACGACATGTGGCCTCGCTACGAAGGCCTGTTCGTGCGGCGTCCGCCGGAGCATGACGCCGGCGACGACGCTGTTCCCGAGCGTGAGGCCGCCGCTGGCCGCTGGGGTTTGATCAGCGCCATGACGCGCTCAGGCGGCCTGGAACGCGCCAGCAAGCTGTCCACCTTCAATGCCCGCGCGGAGACGGCTGCGGGCTCGTACACCTTTGGCAACGCCTGGCGCTGCGCACAGCACTGCATCATTCCCGCCGACGCGATATTCGAACCGGACTGGTCGTCCGGCAAGGCCGTGGCCACCCGCTTCACCCGCGCCGACGGCAAACCGATGGGCATCGCGGGTTTGTGGGACCGCTATCGCGATGCGGCGGGGCAATGGCAGGAGAGCTACACCATGCTCACCATCAACGCCGACATCGATCCCCTGTTCAGCCGCTATCACCAGCCGAACACGGAAAAACGCATGGTGGTCATCCTGCCCGAAGGCGCTTACGGCGACTGGCTGACCGCCTCTGCCACCCACAGCCGCGACATGCTGGTGCCGTTTCCGGCCGACATGCTGACGGCGACACCAATGGCGTGACGTGGCTGTCATCGGCGCCGGCATCTGGCGCGGCGCCTGCGACCGGATGAGGAAAGCGCCGGACGGACTTCGGAAGCAAGCCCCCCCCGCCCGGCAGACCACCAGAAAAACAACTATTCTTCTGCCTCGCCTCTTATTTACCCGCCCGCCCGGCGGCCATCGGCGCACGGCTCGTGCGCGCTGCCCGGGCCGGCGACCGAACCGATCTTGACCTCCCTCTCCGCTACTCCCCCGTTCATCGTCCTGGACGCGTGCGTCCTCATGTCCGGCATCCTGCGCCGGCTATTGCTGCGCCTGGCCGAGGCCGGCGTGTTCCAGCCCGTGTGGACCGAACGCATCGGTGAGGAATGGCGCCGCAATGCCTGCCGCATCTGGGACATTCCACCGGAGGTGATGGCCGAATTCTGGGCGGACATGAACGCGCGGTTTCCCGCGGCCATGGAATCGGACACGCAGGTTTATGAAGCGTCGCTGCGGTACAGCGACCCCAAGGATTTTCACGTCATCGCGGCCGGGTTGGCGCGGCGCGCGCGCTGCGGGCTGCCTCAGACGCCGACCGTGCAGGTGCTGACGTGGAATCTGAAGGACTTCAATCGTTCCGAACTGCGCCGGCAGGGTCTGGACGTCTACAACCCGGACCGGATGCTGGTGCAGTGGTGGCAGGCGGGTTCCGAAAACATGCTGGACGCGATTGCCCAGATTCCCGCCGACTACGTCGCGCTGGGCCGCGAGCCGGAGCCGCTGACTGCAACGCTGCATCGTGAACGCCTTTACGGCCTGAAGAATCTGGTGGCGCGGCAATAAACAGTTCGGCGATGAAAGCGGCGGCAACAAGCCGGCAATAAGATGGCCGGCAATGAACTGACCCCCAGAAGTTGGACGGTCAGAAGCTAAAGCCCGAAGGCCTGTGACCTTCCCCCGTAAATTGGACAGTTCAAAACTGGAGGGTGGCTGCCTCTGTTGGTTGCTCTGACCTTCCCCCGTAAATTGGACAGTTCAAAACTGGAGGGTGGCTGCCTCTGTTGGTTGCTCTGACCACTTTTGGACGTACT
>DMTA01000484.1 GCA_003454835.1 Achromobacter sp.
GCGGCGCCTTCGACCATGGCCTTCATCTTGCCGTAGGCCACATCGCGCGGCAGATACTTCAGACCGCAGTCGGGCGCGATGATCAGCCGCTCGGGCGGCACGTGCGGCAGCGCGCGGCGGATGCGGGCAGCGACCACCTCGGGATGCTCGATCTCGTTGGTGGACAGGTCCAGCACGCCCAGCATGATTTCCTTGTTGGACAGGCTGTCCAGCACGGCGCAGTCCAGATTTGATTGCGCGGTCTCGATCGAGATCTGGTGCGCCGAGCAGCCGCACAGCTCCGGCAGGAACGAATAGCCATTCGGACGCGCGTGGATCACGGCGGCGTAGCCGAAGCAGATGTGCACCGCGGTGCGGCCCGTCACGCCTTCCAGCGCGCGGTTCAGCACCTCGACGCCGTACTCGCGGGCCTTTTCGGGGCGTGCCTGCATGTAGGGCTCGTCGATCTGCACCACGTCGGCGCCGGCGGCGAACAGGTCGCGGATTTCTTCGTTGACGGCTTGGGCATAGTCGTAGGCCATTTCGGCCTCCGACTTGTAGAAATCGTTCTGGGCCTGCTGCGCCATGGTGAACGGGCCCGGCACCGTGATCTTGATCTGGCGGTCGGTGTTCACGCGCAGGAACTGCACGTCGCGCACTTGCACGGCGTGCTTGCGGCGGATCTTGCCCACGACGCGCGGCACGGGGTTGGGATGACCGCTGCGGTCCAGGGCTTCGCCGGGGTTGTCGAGATCCACGCCTTCGAGCGCCGTGGCAAAGCGGTTGGAATAGCTTTCACGGCGAACTTCGCCGTCGGTGATGATGTCGATGCCTGCCGTTTCCTGGTCGCGGATCGCAAGCAGCGTGGCATCGTCCTGCGCCTGCTCCAGCCATTCCGGCGCGACGCGCCAGAGTTCCTTGGCGCGCACCCGCGGCGGGAAGCGATCGCCAAGACGCTTGCGATCGATCAGCCAATCGGGTTGGGCATACGAGCCGACGAGCGTGGTGGGCAACAGGATGGACATGCGGACTCCGGACGGGAAAGACGTAAAAATGCGGACCCGGCTTTATAGGCGATATAGCGTGAATTGGGTTTGCGGGCAGATTGAAGAAAATTCACGTTATCCGCCGGGTGCTGCATTACTGCGGATTCACGCAATCCGAGACCCGTGCAACACAACGCCCGCCCGGCGTAGGGTGCGGCGGGCGGGCGTTTTCAATACAACGCGTAGTGCAGCTTGAAGCGCTTACGTCATCGCGCGAAAGCGATTACGCAGATCGCGGATCTGGTCGTGGTTGCGCAGCACGCCCTGATACTGGCGCTCGACCACAACGCGCACGTTGTCGGGCAGCGTTTCCTTGAGCGCCTTTTCGTAGTCCGCCTTGGCCACGTCCTCGCCTTTCTCGCATTCCTCGAGCAGCGTCAGGTCGGTGCGGCTGGATACCGCCGCCTTGATGTTCGTCCAGCCACGATGCATGGCACCGGCCACCGTGCCGCTGTCTTCGGGCTCGCCGCCCAGTTGCGTCACCAGGGTCTGCAATTCCGTAGCGCCGGCCGCGCAGTCGCGCGCACGGTTGCGGAACAGCTCCTGCATCTCGGGCGCCTTGGCGTCTTCAGCCGCCGACGCAAAGCCCTTTTCGCCGTTCTTCGAGGTTTCGATCAGATTGTTCAGCACCTTGATTACATGTTCGGCCATGTTGGTCTCCTGGGTTTGAAAGGATCAGGCGGCGCGGGCCGCCTGGGAATTGGAGACTCAGCAAGCGGCGTGCCTGGCTGGGCGGTGGCTAGGGCGATCGTCCAGGTGATCGCCTATGTAATCGTCTTAATCGCGCTAGATGCGCGGGCAAGTGGAGCCGGCTTTCAGCGCATCCAGGTCCTCGTCGGTCATCTCCAGCGCCAGCGATGCCATCGCGCACGTGACCGCCAAGGCGTTGCGCATTTCGTCTTCCAGAATGATGTCCGGCACGTCGCCGCGCGACAGGATATGGCGCACGCGGGAATCGGGCTTTTCGAAGCCCGCCACCAGCCGCAGCGCAGGAATGCCATGCTTGGCGAAGTTGGCGTGGTCGGAATTCGGCATGAAAGGTAGCCAGTGCGACACCGGCACGCCAGCACGCGCCGCCGTGTCCTCGACAACGCCTGCCAGCGCCGGATAGTCGCTGATCAGCGCGCAGAGCGTGTCGTCGCCTGCCACCGTATCCAGATTGATGTCGAGCTTCAGGCGTTGACGCTCGGCAACGGGCATGTCGGCCAGATAGCGGGCCGACCCGGCCAGCGCCCATTCCTCCGCGGTGAAGAAGCAGATGCGCAGCCCGGGCGTGTCCGGACCCAATTGCTTTGCGAGCAGCCGCGCCGCGGCCAGCGCGACGGCGACGCCCGTGGCATTGTCCAGCGCGCTTTGGCCCAGATCGTGACCGTCCATGTGTGCGCTGATGACGATCCGGCTTTCGCGTCCGCCAGGCAGGTCCAGGACGCCGGCGCAGGCCATCGAATCGCGTAGCTCTTCGCCCTGGATATGCAGCCGGATGCGCGCGCCAGCTTCCGCCGTCAACGCCGATGCCGCTTCGTGGCCGATGTAGGCCGCGGGAATGCCCGCGCCGTCACGAGGACGGCCGGAGGAACCGGACAAGGGGCCGGCGCCGGGCTGCGGGTTCGCGATGAGAAAGGCTGCGGCCCCTTGCGCCACCGCCATGTCGTATTTACGGCGGCGGTGGACGTGCGTGTGCGAGAACGGATATTCATGGCGCACGAGCACGATTCTGCCGCGCACGGATTCGCCGGCACGTTCGAAGTCCTCCGGCCGGCCCGCGCCCAGATCCAGGATCACGCCTTCCAGCCCCTGGCCGTCTGTGGAGGCGGAGCGCAGCAGGGGAACGCATTCCAGCTCCATGGGCGCGTCGCCCAGCAGCGTCAGACTGCTGGACAGGCAACGCCACCCGTCGTAAGGCACCGGCACGCGCCGCACGTCGGACCCGATCTCACGAAGGCGATCCAGCGCCCAGTTCATTGCAGCCTCGTCCTGTCCGGAACCGGACAGGCGTCCCCCGAAGCGGCAAATGGTCTGGAAATCGCTCATCAGAGCCGCGTCGTCGGCGGCCGCCTGTTGCCAGGGTGTCCTCATGGATGTCTCCGGCGCCGGGCGCCTGGCGCGCGGCGCTGCAATGTAGTTATTCGAAGGTGATGTTGGCGCGTTGCACCAGATCGGCCCAGCGCGCAAAGTCCTGCGCCAGCAACGCATTCAGCGCGGTGGCGCTGGTATCCGGCGGAAGGTTCATGCCGACACTCGCCAGCCGCTGCTTGACGGGGTCGGACTGCATGACCTTGGCCATGGCTTCCGACAGCTTCTGGCGCACGGGCTCAGGCGTCCCGGCCGGCGCGACGAGTCCCCACCAGCTTTGCACGGTCAGTCCCGGATAGCCGAGTTCCTGAAACGTCGGCACATCCGGCGTGTCAGCCTGGCGTGCGGGCGAGGACACCGCGATCGGCTTGATCTTGCCGCTCTGGAAGAGGGCCACAGCCGAGGCCATGGTGGTGAAGCTGGTATCGATTTGACGGCCAGCCAGGTCATTGACCGATGCGGATGCGCCCTTGTAGGGGATGTGCGCGAGCTTGATCTTGGTGTTCTGCATGAACAGCTCGGCCATCAGATGGGTCAGCGAGCCATTGCCGCCCGAGCCGATGGAGACGGTGTCGGGCTTGCCGGCGGCGGTCTTCACCAGTGTCGGAACGTCCTGCGCCTCGAACCCGGGATTCACGAACAGGTACATGGGCGACAGGCCCAGCAGCGTGATCGGCGCAAAGTCCTTCTTCGCGTCGTACTTCACGCGATCCTTGTACAGCGCGGGAACGATGGTGAAGGGCACGTCGGCCAGCAGCAGCGTGTAGCCGTCGGGCGCCTCGGTGGCCACATAGGCGGTTCCCAGCATCGACCCCGCGCCAGCGCGGTTCTCGACGATGACCGACTGCCCAAGCTGGGCGCTCAATTGATCGCTGATGGCGCGGGCGACCACATCCGAGCTGCCGCCCGCCGAGTACGGCACGACGATCTTGACGGGTTTGTCGGGATAGGCGGCCGACGCTGTTTGTGCGGCGGCCAGGGCCGTGGGGATGACCAGGGCGGCCAGCAGTTTTTTCCACTTGAACATGATTTTTATGGTGATCCATGAATAATTCACGTCATTGTGGTGGCTGCATTTTCCAGGGGCAAAGGAAGTATGCGCATGGGATATTCCAAACCGGAATACCTCGTGCGGGCAGGGCGTTGAGCCTTGAAGACTCAGACCTTCAGGTCAATCCCGCGTAGCGCCGCGTTCGAACATTCAGCGCCTGGCCTTGCGCGATGACCCAGTCGCAGAACGCCTGGCAGTACGGCCCACCGACGTTGGGCCGAGGCTGCATCAGGTGATAGCCGTAGCGGCCTTCCACCGTCTCTCCGAACGGGCGCACCAGTTGTCCGGATTCCAGATGGTCCAGCACCATGCACAGCGGCATGATGCCCGCGCCCAATCCGTTCAGCACGGCAGGCAGCAGGATCGAGAAGCCTTCGTACTCTGGCGTCGTGGCAGCGGGGCCGGACCACAGCGGGGCGACGTCGGCTCGCCATTCGTCCCAGCCGTATCCGCGTTGGGCGCGCTTGAGCAGCGGCAATTGGGCCATGTCATCCACCGACTTCACGGGATGGCGTTCCAGCAGCGACGGCGCGGCGACGAGCGTCATTTCACGGCCGCAGAGATACTGCGCGCTCATGCCCGACACATAGCCTGTATGAAGTTGGATCTCCGCGTCGAACCGTTCGGAGCGGTCGCGCGCATGCAGCAGGCGCGGGCGGATGTTGACGCGGATCTCGGGGTGCAGTTCGAAAAACTCGGCCAGCCTGGGCAGCAGGAAAAACTGCGCAAAGGACGGCGACACCGCCACGTTCAGGGCAACGCGCGAAGCGGGATTGGCGACCAGCGCGTCGGCTTCGTCGATAAGGCGCACCGCCGCGCTGATGCGTTCCAGATACAGCGCGCCGGCGTAGGTCAGCCGCAGGCCAGCGGGCATCCGTTTGAAAAGCGCCGTGCCCAACCGGTCTTCCAACGCTGCCACGTGTTTGCTGACCGCACTTTGGGTCAGGTTTAGCGCTTCGCCCGCGCGGCTGAAATTCAGGGTTTCGGCGGCAGTGAGAAAGATGCGCAGCGAGGAGAGGGAATTACGGGTGCCTTTCATGCGGGTGCGTGACGGTAATTGGGCGCTGATTGGGCGCTGATTGGGCGCTAATGGTACTTCGCGTGCCTGAATACAGTGAACGGATCGATCCCCGTTCGGCCAGCGGCCATGAAATAAAAGTTCACCGGATGTTTTTATGTTTTGTAAATAAAGGTTGCAAACCGGTATAGTGACGCGCCTGATTGCGTGCCGACCGCCGCGTTGCCGTCGCCGCCCTGGATTGTTCCGCATTGCCAACACCCCGCAGTATTTGTCGCCGTTTCTGGAGGAGCAGGTTTTGAATCACGTTTACCGCCTGGTATGGAACCGCGCGATGCGCATGTGGCAGCCCGTCTCGGAGCATGCCTCCCAACCGCGCGGCGGGACAGCGCCCACGGCGATCTACGCGCCGGTAAGGTGGCGCTTGCACGCGATGGCCGCGGCCTTGGGGCTGGGGCTGGCGGGATGGGGGCCAGCCGCCATGGCGGCCTGCACCCTCTCCGGTGTGACGGTGACCTGCAACACGCCCGTCAATCCGATGTTGCCAAGCTACGCCAATTCGCAAGACGGCCTTACAGTGACGGTTGATCCGGTCGGCGAGGTCGGGGTGCTGCTGGGCGTTGGCGGCACTGCGATGCTGTTGGAGGGCAACAATGGGTCGGTGTCCAACAACGGGGTCATTGACCCGTTTGCGTTAGGCAGCGGTTTGGGCGTGTTGTCCTCGGGCCTGGTCCTGGGCAAACCGGAGGCGAGCACGCCCACGGTTGGCACGTACACGGTCCAGAATGGGTCCAGCGGGCTCATTAGCGGTTCGGGCCGCGATACGTACGAATCGCAACTGACCAGCCTGACCGGGATGGCGTTGTCCATCCACAATGGCGTGGGCGGCGTGACCAACGTCACCAACGATGGCCTCATCCGCGCCGCGCCCCTGGCCGGCGGCAGTCGTGCCGGCGCGGACATTGCGGCCGTGGCGATCTATGGCGGCGGTGTGACCAGTTTCACCAACAGCACCATCGGCGCCATTTTCGGCCGGGTGGCTTTGGAATCGGCGGGCCCCGTCATGGGCAACAGCTTCAGGAACGCAGGCGTCATCAATGGCAGCGTGTCGCTGGGGGCAAATAGCAGAAATACCTTCATCGCCGAGTCGGGGTCCTCGATCAGCGCGGCGGGTCTGACGACCGGGACCATCGGCGTTACGTCCGTGGCGGGCCTGCTGTTCGCCAAGCCGGGCACGGTGGATGGCGGCGCGGGCGGCAACAATAACTTGACGCTCGCCGACACCTTCAACCGTGGCCTGACCACCAACGTTTCCGCCGGCACGTACCTGAATTTCAATAACCTGACCGTCACAGGCGGCACCTGGAACCTGTCGGGCGGCCCGTTGCTGCCGACGGGCAGCTCCATCGCGCTGAATGGCGGCACCGTGCGGGTGGACGCCAGTGGCGCGCTGGGCACCAATGTGATCGATGCGGCGGGGGGGGCCCTCGGTGCAACCGCGCNNCGGCGGGTGGCGCCATCGGTGCAACCGCCGCGGGCGTCTCGGTGAGCAACAACTTCCGGCTGGGGACGGGCGGCCTGGCGCTGGACGGCACTCAAGGGTTGACGGTGTCGGGCTTGTTGACGGGCACGGGGGCGTTGCGGGTGACGGGCGCTCAGACGGTCACCTTGACGGGCGCCAATGACTACAGCGGCGGCACGACCGTCAATGTGGGGGCCTCGCTCGCAGGCAATGCCGCCAGCCTGCAGGGCAATATCGTCAACAACGGCACAGTGACTTTTTCCACGTCGACCAACGGCAGCTACGGCGGCGTCATGTCGGGCAGCGGCAATCTGGTCAAGGAAGGCGCCGCCACACTGACGGTGAACAACTTGCTGGGCCATCAGGGCAATACAACCATCCGGGCCGGCACCCTGCGCCTGGGCGCGAGCGGCTCGCTGAATCCGTTGGCGATGGTGGACTTGCACCCATTCGTCGTGCTGGACCTGTCGGGGGGCGCGAATCAGAGCATCAATGGACTGTCCGGCGCGGGCGGCACGGTGACGCTGGGCGCGACGACGCTAAGTCTGTCCAATGTGAACACTGCGACTTTCGGCGGCGTGATCGCAGGCAGCGGCGGCTTGGTCAAAAACGGGCTCCAGACGCAGACCCTGACGGGCGC
Organism: Achromobacter sp.; assembly: GCA_003454835.1. Classification (GTDB taxonomy): domain Bacteria; phylum Pseudomonadota; class Gammaproteobacteria; order Burkholderiales; family Burkholderiaceae_B; genus Achromobacter. The sequence goes on from DMTA01000484.1 coordinate 7,330, forward strand.
CAATACCTTCACCGGGGGCGTCAACATCGGTGGCGGCACGTTGGCGCTGGGCGCGGGGGGCAGTCTGGCCGCCAGCTCGGTGATGACGGTGGGCGCGCTGGGCACGTTCGATATCTCGGCGGCATCCAACACGACTTTAGCGGCGCTCAACGGCTTGGGCGGCGACGTGGCGTTGGGCGCCAATACGCTGACGCTGGGGGCGGGCGCCTATGACGGCGTGATCGCCGGCACCGGTGGCGTGACCAAGAACACGGCGGGCAGTCTGGCGCTCAATGGCGTCAACACCTACACGGGGGCGACCCACGTGAGCGCGGGTGAGTTGCTGGTGGGCGGTTC
>DMTA01000483.1 GCA_003454835.1 Achromobacter sp.
GCATCGCCGGCGGGCGGATGGCGGCGCAGCGCATGGACCTCGTCACCGCGCGCCAGAAAGCGCTGCGCCGCTCGCAGGCCCAGGTCGCCGCAGCCGATCAGAAGTACGCGTTCGCTCATGGTGTCGCTCCAGGCAGTCGGAAAAAAGGCGCCCCGGGGGGCGCCTTGTGGGCGGGCGCATTGCGCCCGTTGTGTTACATGCCGCTGTAGACCGGCCCTTCGCCGCCTTGCGGCGCCACCCAGACGATGTTCTGCGTGGGGTCCTTGATGTCGCAGGTCTTGCAGTGCACACAGTTCTGCGCATTGATCTGCAAGCGGTCCTCGCCGTGGTCGTCCTTGACGAACTCGTACACGCCGGCCGGGCAGTAGCGCGACTCGGGGCCGCCGTACTTGGCCAGGTTCACTTTCACCGGCACGGACGGATCCTTGAGGGTCAGGTGGACCGGCTCGTTCTCGTCGTGGTTGGTGTTGGAAATGAACACCGAGCTCAACTTGTCGAACGTGAGCTTGCCGTCGGGCTTGGGGTAGTCGATGCGCGCGCATTGCGACGCGGGTTGCAGACAGGCGTGGTCGGGCTTGTTGTGGCGCAGCGTCCAGGGCATCTTGCCCTTGAGCAACAGCTGCTCGATGCCGGTCATCAGCGTGGCGACCGTGCGGCCCTTCTTGAACCACTGCTTGAAATTGCGCGCCTTGTTCAGTTCTTCGTGCAGCCAGGAGGCTTCGAAGGCCTTGGGGTAGGCGGTCAGTTCGTCCTGGCGGCGGTCGGCAACGAGGGCGTCGAAGGCGGCTTCGGCGGCCAGCTTGCCCGACTTGATGGCGGCGTGGCTACCCTTGATGCGCGAGGCGTTCAGGAAACCGGCTTCGCAGCCGACCAGCACGCCGCCCGGGAACGTGAGCTTGGGCAGCGCCAGCAGGCCGCCGGCGGTGATCGCGCGCGCGCCGTAGGCGATGCGCTTGCCGCCTTCGAACGTGCCGCGGATGGCCGGGTGGGTCTTGTAGCGCTGGAATTCGTCGAAGGGCGACAGCCACGGATTGGCGTAGTCCAGACCGACGATCATGCCCACGGCCACCAGGTTGTTGTCCAGGTGATAAAGGAACGAGCCGCCGTAGGTGTCGGCATCCAGCGGCCAGCCGGCGGTGTGGATCACCAGGCCGGGTTTGGATTGGGCGGGATCGACTTCCCACATTTCCTTGATGCCGATGCCGTAGGACTGCGGATTGCGGCCGTCGTCCAGCTTGAAGCGTTCGATGAGCTGGCGGCCCAATTGGCCGCGCGAGCCTTCGCTGAAGACCGTGTAGCGGGCATGCAGTTCCATGCCGGGCTGATAGTGATCGGTGTGGCTGCCGTCGCGGGCCACGCCCATGTCGCCGGTGGCCACGCCGCGCACGGCGCCGTTTTCGTCGTACAGCACTTCAACGGCCGCAAAGCCGGGGAAGATGTCCACGCCCAGCGCCTCGGCCTGCTCGCCCATCCACTTGACGACGTCGCCCAGACGGACGATGTAGTTGCCTTCGTTGTGGAAGCATTGCGGCAACAGCCAGTTCGGCGTGGCGTGTGCGCCGGTCTCGGACAGGAACAGGAACTTGTCCTGCGTGACGGGCACGTTCAGCGGCGCGCCTTTTTCTTTCCAGTCGGGGATGAGTTCGGTCAGCGCCAGCGGGTCCATGACGGCGCCGGACAGGATGTGCGCGCCAAGTTCCGCGCCTTTCTCCAGGACGCAGACGCCGATCTCCTGATTCTTCTCAGCGGCCAGTTGCTTCAGACGGATTGCTGTGGCCAGGCCGGCGGGACCACCGCCAACCACGACCACGTCATATTCCATCGACTCGCGTTCAGACATTGCAAAGCTCCCCGTATGTATTCCATATATGGCTGGAAGTATTATCGGCGATTGTATTGCAGGCGAGGGTCCTGTACCCCTTCGCATTTCTTTTAGCCTTCAGGAGTTATTGGTGAACCCGGACAACCTGTCTGCGCGGCTGCTTTCGGTGGGCGACACCCATCAGCTCGAATTGCCCTTGCGCTGGGGCGATTCAGACGCCTTGAACCATCTGAACAACACGCTGTATTTCCGCCTCATGGAAGAGGCTCGCATGCAGATTCTGTATAACGCGGGCTTCAAGCTGCCGGCCGACGATGGCGCGATCCTGGCGCACGCGTCGTGCGATTTCCTGCGGCCGCTGACGTATCCGGCCACCGTCCGTGTGACGCATAAGGTGACGCGCATCGGCCGCTCCAGCGCCGAATTCGAGCTGCTGCTCGAGAAGGTCGGTGACGACGCGGGTCCCTATGCGCGCGGCCGGAATGTGCTGGTATGGATGGATTACGTGGCCAATACGTCCGCGCCGTGGCCGCCTGAAGTCCTGGCCCAAATGGCCACGCAGTTCACGCCGGCCCAATGAGCATGCGCGGCCGCGGGCCGCGTACCGGCCAAAATAGCGCGTGCTTTGACCGGTCATGTCGGTAAAATCTAGCGCAAAATCAGAAAAGCAATGAGGGCGCGCCACCCTCGGCGCCACCGCTTCACGGAAATCGGGCCTCGCCGCGATGCCCGCGTAGCCTGCGCCAACAGCCGCGCCCCAAGGAACGACTGGGCTTGTCCCGATTCCCCAATTTTTCCGGGACCCGTGCGCGGGTAGCGGCGGGGCGGGCTCACTTTGGTTAGACCTTAACTAGGAGTTGGAGCGATGGACAAGGTTTATGCAAGCGCCCAGGAGGCGCTGGCAGGCATCGTCAAGGACGGTCAGATGATCGCCGTGGGCGGTTTCGGCCTGTGCGGTATTCCCGAGGCGCTGATCGCCGCACTGCGCGATTCGGGCGTCAAGGATCTCACCTGCATCAGCAACAACGCGGGCGTCGACGGCTTTGGCCTGGGCCAGCTGCTCAACACGCGCCAGGTGCGCAAGATGATCGCGTCCTATGTCGGCGAGAACAAGGAATTCGAACGCCAGTATCTGTCGGGCGAACTCGAGCTTGAATTCACGCCGCAGGGCACGCTGGCTGAAAAGCTGCGCGCCGGCGGCGCCGGCATTCCGGCGTTCTTCACCCGCACCGGTGTGGGCACCATCGTGGCCGAGGGCAAGGAAATCCGCGAGTTCGACGGCCATCAGTACGTGATGGAGCGTTCGCTGGTGCCGGACGTGTCGCTGGTCAAGGCGCACATCGCCGACCGCAGCGGCAACCTGGTGTTCCGCAAGACCGCGCGTAACTTCAATCCGAACGTCGCCATGGCGGGCAAGTTCACGGTCGTCGAGGTCGAACAGATCGTCGACACCGGCAGCCTGGACCCGGATCAGATCCATCTGCCCGGCATCTATGTGCAACGGATCGTGGTGAACGCCACGCCCGAAAAGCGCATCGAACAACGCACCACTCGCCCGGCCTAAGGAGAAGACGACATGGCATGGTCCCGCGATGAAATGGCGGCACGCGCCGCGCGCGAGCTGCAAGACGGCTTTTATGTGAACCTGGGCATCGGCCTGCCCACGCTGGTCGCCAACCACGTCCCCGCAGGCGTGGAAGTGTGGCTGCAATCCGAAAACGGCCTGCTGGGCATCGGCCCGTTCCCCACCGACGATCAGGTCGACGCCGACCTCATCAACGCCGGCAAGCAGACGGTCACGACGCTGCCCGGCTCGTCGATCTTCTCGTCGGCCGACTCGTTCGCGATGATCCGCGGCGGCAAGATCAACCTGGCGATCCTGGGCGCGATGCAGGTCTCTGAAAAAGGCGATCTGGCCAACTGGATGATCCCGGGCAAGATGGTCAAGGGCATGGGCGGCGCAATGGACCTGGTGGCCGGCGTTGGCCGCGTGGTCGTGCTGATGGAGCATGTTGCCAAGAAGAAGGACGGTTCGGAAGACATCAAGCTGCTGCCCGAATGCAACCTCCCGCTGACCGGCGTGGGCGTGGTTGACCTCATCATCACCGACCTGGGCGTGATGGAAGTCACCGAAAACGGCCTGAAGCTGCTGGAAACGGCGCCCGGCGTGACCGTGGACGAGATAAAGTCCAAGACGGCGGCGAAGCTGGACGTGTCGGCGGTGCAGTAGGCCGCACCCGCTTCACCTTGCATAAACTGACCCCCGAAGGTTGGACGAGATCCGGCCTTCGGGGGTCTTTTTGCGTGGCGAGGCGACTGTCCGCCAATCTCCCCGCACCGTCAAAGGCTGGGCTATTTCACGACTGTGGTTTCCAACTTTTCTGATTGATTGGTGGTCTGCGATACGTAGACTCAAGCGCACCCGAAAAATGTCAGGAGCCGCAGCATGGCAGGACGCGCCGTTGTTCGAATCGGCGACAAGACATCGCACGGGGGGACCGTGACGCAGGGGTACCCCCAGTACACGATCGAGGGCAGGGCCGCTGCGGGAATGGGCCACCTGGTGGCCTGTCCGCAGTGCAAGGGCACATATCCCATCGTCGAAGGTGTTTCCAGCTTCATCGTCGATGATGGTCTTGTGGCAATTGAAGGCATGAAGACAGCCTGCGGCGCCACGCTGATCGCCAGTCAGGACATAGCGGTGCTGGATCCCGGACCGGGTGATGTCGCGCGGACATCGTCCAATACCGGTCTGTTGGCCAACAGCCTTCGCGAGCCCGGCTGCACCCATGCCGACACGGCTGTGCCGCTGGCCGAGTTCATCGTACGGGAGATGAAGACTAATCCCTTCTCCAGGCAGGGACGCGAGATCCATGATGCCAACCACTACGACTTCAAGGCGTACAACGAAGACTGGGAGCGTGCTGCGTGGTACACGAAGCTCTCAGGACGGAATACCTTCGCGCAAATGCTGGCCGAGAAGAAGCTGCACGCTTACGCGCTTTTCGCGGATATCATCGGGCCGAACCGCCCCTGGGACCACAAGCCTGCACTGCGGCAAATGCTGGGCGAACACTTCAATATCGGCTGGCAAAAGTACGGCGACTTCGACTACTACTTTGACATCTGGTCCAACATCCACTTCGGATACGTGGGTATTGCGCTAGGATTTACCGCTTCCGAGCTGATCAAGGGGGCGGGCTTGGCGCAGGCCGCACTTGATGCCTGGAAGCGGAAACCGCAACAGAATCACCCGCAGAATGGCCCGTGGCCGGCGAGCGCGGACGACGTGACGGATCATATTTCCATCAAGCTGGGAATCGATCTATATGGGGCAGCCAAGCCTCATGAACTGACGGCCAACATGCTTCTCCACCGTGTCAGCGCCGTGCCTCTACCCTGGGGGTATGGAAAGGATGTCGCGAAAGAACCGCACACATGCAGAAGAGAGCCAAAAAATTAACGGCGCTCCGTGGCGTCAGATGGGCTGCAATCCTTCTGTGTGCAGCGCCGATTTTCTGGGTGCTCTTCCTGTACTTTTGCAGGCCCGTGGTCGCTTTGCACTACGCGGAGGATGCCCAGGCCGACCTTCTTGTCTTTTTCAATGACAATCACGACACGACCCGATTTCTCCTGGCTCCCGGGCAGTCTGTGTCATCACCGACCGCGATGTTCCCGGCATCTGATATGTGGATGCTGATCTCAACCCCTCGCGAGAGGGGCGACACCCTGGAGATCACCAAACCGTTTAGCAGAATCGACGTTTACTTCGCCACGGGCGGAAAAATCGATCGTACGGAAATCCGCCATGGCTTCTTTGCGCGGTTTCTTGAGCCCGGCGGCTGATGCGGTGACCGCAGAATGTGTTTCGGCGGTTCAGGCCGATTCGCTCAGCAGCATCCCCACATGCGGGATGCCGTCCTCCATGTATTCCTCAGTCACCGGCACAAAGCCGTGGCCGCCGTAATAGCATTTGAGCCGCGCCTGCGCGCCCAAATAAACCGGCTGACCCGGCCACAACCGCTGCACTTCTTCCTTTGCGCGGCGCATCAGCTCATGCCCCAACCCTGTTCCACGCGCGGCCGGGGCGGTGATCACGCGGCCGATGATGGCGCGGCCGTCATTCAGGGCCGGCTCCAGCAGGCGGCAATAGGCCACCAGTTCGCCCTCGTGCCACGCCATGAGGTGTTCGGTCTGCCCCTTGAGATCCTTGCCGTCCATGTCCAGAAACACGCAGTTCTGTTCCACCACGAATACCTCGGAACGTAGCCGCAGGATGGCGTAAAGCTCGGCGGGGGTCAGATCGGCGTGGGGCTTGCAGGTCCAGGCGGGCGTCATGCGGGTCATTCCAGATATCGGGACAAGGTGGGCAATTCTGTAAGGGCACCAAGCGTAACGCAACCCGGCCCCGATTTTTAGACCCGGACTGTTACATCTATTCACGGGTATACCCTTAGTATGAAAATCTATTTTCTTAACTAAAATTTGTGTGTAAACAGATTTACATAAACCCGCCGCCTGATTTCCACCACGCTGTTCGATGACCAAGTCCGCCATTACGATCGCTGATCGGATCGCCCGGGCCCAGCCCGCGCTGAGCCGGACCCAGCACAAGATGGCCGAGTACGTGCTGGCGCACCAGTTCCGCGCCGCCACCATGACCATCGACGAGTTCGCAGCCGCGGTGGGCGTGTCGGTCGCGACGGCCAACCGGTTCGCGCGCGCCCTGGACCTGCCGGGTTATCCGCAATTCCGTGCCGAACTGGCCCGCGGGTTTGAAGCCGCGCTGGAACCGGTCGAGAAGCTGCGCACCGAACTTGCCCATTCGGCCAGCGCCGTCCAGATCTTCGCCGCGACGCTCGAAGAAGACATCCGCAACGCGCAGCGCAACCTGCAGGCCCTGGATTCGGACGCCTGTGAAAAGGCGGTCGACGCCATTCTGGCTGCCGAACGCGTCTTCATCATCGGCTTTGGCGCCAGCGGGTTTCTCGCGGGCCTCTTGCAGCGCGGACTGTGCATGCACCTGCATTCCGTCGAATCGCTGGCCGGTCCCGGCGGCGTGTCGCACGCGGCGCGGCAGATGTCGCGCATGACCAGCAAAGACCTGGTGATCGCCATCGGCTTTCCGCGCTATCTGGCCGACACCGTGACGCTGGCCGGCGCGGCCAAGCAGGCCGGCGTGCCGGTGCTGGTGCTGACGGACAAGCCCACGTCGCCGCTAGCGCCCACGGCGTCCGTCGTGCTGTACGCATTCTCGGCGCGCCAGCTCATTCCCAATTCCGAAACCGCCGCGCTCGGGCTCATCGAAGCCCTGTCCGCGGCGGTGGCCTATCGAGCCAAAAATTCCGTCGCGGCCGCCGCTGGGGTGACCCAGTCCGTCATGCCGTGGCTCATACATGGAGTAGGTAAACGATGATTCAGCCCGTGATTGCCATTCACGGCGGCGCCGGCGCAATGTCCCGCGCGGCCATGTCTCCCGAGAAAGAACAGGAATACCTGGCGGCCCTGGAGTCCATCCTGACCGCCGGCCAAGCCGTGCTGGCCAAGGGCGGCAGCGCTCTGGACGCCGTCACCGAGGCCGTGCGCCTGCTCGAGGATTGCCCGCTGTTCAACGCCGGTCACGGCGCCGTGTTCACCAGCGCCGGCACGCATGAGCTGGACGCCGCCATCATGGATGGCGCCACGCTGCGTTCGGGCGCCATCGCCAACGTGAACCGCGTGCGCAATCCCATCTTTGCCGCGCGCAAGGTCATGGAAAACAGCAAGCACGTGTTCTTCGTGGGCGAGGGCGCCGAAGCCTTCGCCACCCAGGAAGGGGTGGAACTCGTTGACCCGTCGTACTTTTCGACCGAAGCCCGCCGCGAGCAGCTGCTGCGCGTGCAGCGCGAGACGCCGGACGCCGCCGTGCTGGATCACGACGGCCAGGCGATGGTCGCGCGTGGCCAGCCCGCGCCCGCCGATCCGCTGGATGCCGACAAGAAGTTCGGCACCGTGGGCGCCGTGGCTGTCGATGCGCAGGGCAACCTGGCCGCTGCCACCTCCACCGGCGGCATCACCAACAAGCAGGTCGGCCGCGTGGGCGATGCGCCCCTGATCGGCGCCGGCACCTATGCCAGCAACAAGACCTGCGCCGTGTCCACCACGGGCACGGGCGAAATGTTCATCCGCATGGTTGCCGCGTACGACGTCGCGGCCCAGATGGAATACTGCGGCGCCTCGCTGGAAACGGCGGCGGACCGCGTTGTGATGGAAAAACTGCCCACCATCGGCGGCAAGGGCGGCCTCGTGGCCGTCGACGCCCTGGGCAATGTGGCCTTGCCGTTCAACACGGAAGGCATGTACCGGGGTTACGCCCGCGTCGGCGAAAAGCCGGTGACCGCCATCTACCGATGAGCGGCGGGTTTGGATCAGTAGGTTTATTTTGGGAATGAGAAGAGATGGTTGATCGCGCAAACAGCCTGGCGCTGCCGGATAACCGCGTGGTCCAGGTCGACGACCTGACGGTGCGCTTCGTGGGTTCCGAGCGCACGGTCGAAGCCGTGCGCAATCTGTCGTTCCATGTGGACCGGGGCGAGACCCTGGCCATCGTGGGCGAATCGGGTTCGGGCAAATCGGTGACGTCGCTGGCGCTGATGCGTCTGGTGGAACACGGCGGCGGCCGCATCGCCCAGGGTCGCATGGCCCTGCGCCGCCGCAACGGTTCCGTGATCGACCTGGCCAATTCCAGCCAGCGCGTCATGCGCGACGTGCGCGGCGCCGACATGGCGATGATTTTCCAGGAGCCGATGACCTCCTTGAATCCGGTGTTCACGGCCGGCGACCAGATCGCCGAATCGATCCGCGAGCACCAGGGCATGGACGGCGCCTCGGCGCGCGCCGAAGCGCTGCGCATGCTGGAACAGGTCCGCATTCCCGAAGCCAAATCGGTGCTGGACCGCTACCCCCATCAACTGTCGGGCGGCATGCGCCAGCGCGTCATGATCGCCATGGCGCTGGCCTGCAAGCCGGCGCTGCTGATCGCTGACGAGCCGACCACCGCCCTGGACGTGACCATCCAGGCGCAGATCCTGCAACTCATCCGCCAGCTCCAGGATGAGATGCACATGGGCGTGGTGTTCATCACCCACGACATGGGTGTGGTGGCCGAAGTGGCCGACCGCGTGCTGGTCATGTTCCGCGGCGACAAGGTCGAGGAAGGCCCTTCGGACCAGGTGTTCGCCGCGCCCCAGCACAGCTACACGAAGGCGTTGCTGTCGGCGGTGCCGAAACTGGGCGCCATGCAGGGCACGGACCTGCCCGCGCGCTTTCCGCTGCTGCAGGTGGAAGGCAAGGCCCAGCCCGTGGCCGAGCCCGGCGCCGTCAGCACGCAGGAAGTGCCCAACGCCAAGCGCGAACCCATCCTGAGCGTGCGCAACCTGGTGACGCGTTTTGACCTGCGCGGCGGCATCCTGAGCCGTGTGCAGCGCCGCGTGCACGCCGTGGAAAAGGTCAGCTTCGACCTGTACCCCGGCGAGACGCTGTCGCTGGTCGGCGAGTCGGGCTGCGGCAAGTCCACGACGGGCCGCTCGCTGCTGCGCCTGGTCGAGAGCCAGGGCGGCGAGATCCGCTTCGGCGGCCGCGACATCGTGCGTCTGAAAAACAACGAACTGCAATCCCTGCGCCGCGACATCCAGTTCGTGTTCCAGGATCCGTTTGCATCGCTGGATCCGCGCGTGACCGTCGGCTTCTCCATCATGGAGCCGCTGCTGGTGCACGGTGTGGCCAAGGGCAAGGATGCCGAGCGCCGCGTCGCCGAACTGCTCGAGCGCGTGGGCCTGCCGCCGGAAATGGCGCAGCGCTACCCGCACGAATTCTCGGGCGGCCAGCGCCAGCGCATCTGCATCGCACGTGCCCTGGCCCTGAACCCGAAGGTCGTGATCGCGGACGAATCCGTGTCGGCACTGGACGTGTCGATCCAGGCGCAGATCGTGAACCTGCTGATCGACCTGCAGCGCGACATGGGCATCTCGTTCCTGTTCATCTCTCACGACATGGCCGTGGTCGAACGCGTCAGCCATCGCGTGGCGGTGATGTACCTGGGCCAGATCGTCGAGATCGGCCCGCGCCGCGCCATCTTCGAGAATCCGCAGCACCCCTACACCAAGAAGCTGATGTCCGCCGTGCCGATCGCCGATCCGGCGCGCCGCCACCTGAAGCGCACCTTGCTGTCGGATGAAATCCCCAGCCCGATCCGCAAACTGAACGACGAACCGGTGGTGCAGCCGCTGGTGCAGGTCGGTACGGATCATTTTGTAGCCCGCCATCCCGTCGGCGGCGCGTATTGACTCAGTAGTTGACCTTTTTTTGGAACCAGGAGTTGCAATGATGAAAGTTCTGCGCCCCACCAAGCTGATGGCCGCTGCCGCGCTGGCCTTTGGCGTGCTCACCGCGCCGATGGCCCACGCCGCCAAGGACGTGACGTTTGCCGTTTCCATCGCGCTGGAAACGCTGGACCCGTACAACACCAACAGCACGCTGAACCAGGCGGCTGGCAAGGCCTACTACGAAGGCTTGTTCGAATTCGACAAGGACCTGAAGGTCCAGAAGGTGCTGGCGACCGATTACACGGTCAGCGAAGACGGCCTGGTCTACACCTTCAAGCTGCGTCCCGGCGTGAAGTTCCATGACGGCACCGACTTCAACGCCGAAGCGGTCAAGGTCAACTTCGACCGTCCGGCCAACCCGGACAACCGCCTGTCGCGCTACATCCAGTTCAGCGTCATCGAAAAGACCGAAGTGGTCGATCCGATGACCGTCAAGATCACGCTGAAGAAGCCGTTCTCGGCCTTCATCAACGCGCTGGCCCACCCGGCCGCCATGATGATCTCGCCGGCCGCCCTGGCCAAGTACGGCAAGGAAATCGGCTTTCACCCGGTTGGCACGGGCCCGTTCGAATTCGTCGAATGGAAGCCGGCCGAGTACCTGAAGGTCAAGAAGTTCGCCGGCTACTGGAAGCAAGGCTACCCGAAGGTCGACACGCTGACCTTCCGCACCGTGACCGACAACAACACCCGCGCCGCCGTGGTGCAGACGGGTGAAGCGCACTTTGCCTTCCCGGTGCCGTTCGAGCAGGCCGCCGTTCTGAAGAAGAACGAAAAGCTGGACGTGGTCGATCACAAGAACTCGATCATGGCCCGCTACCTGTCGATGAACACGCAGCAAAAGCCGTTCGACAACGTCAAGGTTCGTGAAGCCATCAACTACGCCATCAACAAGGACGCCCTGGCCAAGGTCGCGTTCTCGGGCTACGCCACCGTCATCGACGGCGTCGTGCCGCAAGGCGTGGACTACGCGCACAAGATCGGCGCATGGCCCTACGACATCAAGAAGGCCAAAGCCCTGCTGGCTGAAGCCGGCTACCCCAACGGCTTCGAAAGCACGCTGTGGTCCGCCTACAACGACGGCACCTCGGTGAAGGTCGTTCAGTTCCTGCAGCAGCAGCTCGCCCAGGTCGGCATCAAGGTTTCCGTGGAAGTGCTGGAATCCGGTCAGCGCGTGCAGCGCGTCCAACAGGTGCAAAAGCCTGAAGACGCCAAGGTTCGCATGTACTACGCCGGCTGGTCGTCGTCGACCGGTGAAGCCGACTGGGGTCTGCGTCCGCTGCTGACCACCGCCGCGTTCCCGCCGGTGCTGAACAACGTGTCGTACTACTCGAACAAGGCGGTTGACGAAGGCGTCCAGCAAGCGCTGGCCACGACGGACCGCGAGAAGAAGACCGAGATCTACAAGAACGTTCAGGAAACCATCTGGAAGGACGCCCCGTGGGCCTTCCTGGTGACCCAGAACAACCTGTACGTCAAGTCGAAGAACCTGTCGGGCGTGTACGTTGAGCCGGACACCTCGTTCTGGTTCGGCGACATCGACCTGAAGCAGTAAACCAAGCAGTAACTCTTGGGGCCTTCGGGCCCTTGTAAGGCCACATACGGCGGGGACGCGGTGTCCCCGCCGATGTTGCAGGAATTTCAATGCTGACCTACATCGTCAAACGTCTTCTGGGCATGATCCCCACGCTGCTGCTGGTAGCGGTGGTCGTGTTCCTGTTTGTGCACATGCTTCCGGGCGACCCGGCACGGCTGGCCGCTGGCCCCGAGGCCGACCAGCAAACCGTCGAGCTCGTGCGCAAGGAACTTGGGCTGGATCTGCCCCTGCCGCAGCAATTCGTGCGCTACTTCAGCCACATGCTGCAGGGCGACCTCGGGACCTCGCTGCGCACCAAGCGCCCCGTCTCGACCGAAATCGCCGACCGTTTCATGCCCACCCTGTGGCTCACCCTTGCGAGCATGGTGTGGTCCGTCGGATTCGGCATGATCATCGGCATCGTGTCGGCGGTATGGCGCAATCGCTGGCCCGACCGTCTCGGCATGACGCTGGCGGTGTCCGGCATCTCGTTCCCCGCGTTTGCGCTGGGCATGATGCTGATGCAGATCTTCTCGGTGAATCTGGGCTGGCTCCCCACCGTGGGCGCATCGACCTGGCAACACTACATTCTTCCGTCCATCACGCTGGGCGCCGCCGTGGCCGCCGTGATGGCGCGCTTCACGCGGGCTTCGTTCGTGGAAGTGGTCCAGGAGGACTTCGTCCGCACCGCCCGCGCCAAGGGACTGTCCGAGCGCCGCGTGATCATCAAGCACGCGCTGCGCAACGCGCTGATTCCCGTCGTGACAATGATGGGCCTGCAGTTCGGCTTCCTCCTGGGCGGCTCGATCGTGGTCGAGACCGTGTTCAACTGGCCCGGCCTTGGCCGCCTGCTGGTGGACGCCGTGACCCAGCGCGACTATCCGGTGATCCAGGGCCTCGTGCTGCTGTTTTCGCTGGAATTCATCCTGATCAACCTGATTGTCGACGTGCTCTATGGCGTCATCAATCCCAGCATCCGTTACAAGTGAGGCGGCCATGAGCAATACGACACCCGCCGCGACCATCGCCGCCGTTCCCAAGAACGACGTGCGCACGCCCGCCACCGAGTTCTGGCGCAAGTTCAAGAAGCAGAAGCTTGGCGTCGGCGCCGGCCTCTTCGTCCTGCTGCTGGTCATCGTCGCGGCCTTTGCGCCGTGGATCGTGCCGTTCGACCCGGAGAACTTCTTCGACTATGACGCGCTGAACGCCGGGCCGTCGCTGACGCACTGGCTGGGCGTGGATTCGCTGGGCCGCGACATCTTCAGCCGCATCGTCATGGGCGCGCGGATCTCGCTGGCCGCCGGCTTCCTGTCCGTCGCCATGGGCGCCATCGTCGGCACCTTCATGGGCCTGATGGCCGGCTACTACGAAGGCTGGTGGGAGCGCATCACGATGCGCATCTCCGACGTGCTGCTGGCGTTCCCCGGCATGCTGCTGGCCATCGGCGTGGTCGCCATCCTGGGCTCCAGCATGGTCAACGTGATCGTCGCCGTGGCCGTGTTCAGCGTGCCTGCGTTTGCCCGCCTGGTGCGCGGCAACACGCTGTCGATCAAGCAGATGACGTACGTCGAAGCCGTCAAGAGCGTGGGCGCGTCCGACTGGACGATCATCATGCGCCACATCCTGCCCGGCACGATCTCGCCGATCGTGGTGTACGGCACGATGCGGATCGGCACCTCGATCATCACCGCGGCCAGCCTGTCGTTCCTGGGCATGGGCGCTTCGCCTCCCACGCCGGAGTGGGGCGCGATGCTGAACGAAGCGCGCGCCGACATGGTCATCGCACCGCACGTCGCGATCTTCCCGGCGCTGGCGATCTTCCTGACGGTGCTGGCGTTCAACCTGCTGGGCGACGGCCTGCGCGACGCGCTCGATCCCAAGATCGACCGCAAGTAAAACCTGCCGCCGGTCCTTCTTGCGAGGGCCGGCGTGGAGGGCGATTTTTCCGCCGCCGCCTCCGTCCGCCATGCGCATGCCAGCGCGTGTCCCGGACCCAGGGTGGCGGCGTTTTGCATTCTGGAGCGTGGCGACACGTAGACGAACATGGACAAACAAGCGCTGGACATTCCCCGTATCGGCGTACTGCCGTCGGGGCCGCTGGACTCGATCTGCGACGTGGGCGACATCACCGTTGGCCACTGCACGGTTGCCGAGGGCCCGCTGCAGACCGGCGTGACCGTCGTGCGCACGCATGGCGGCGATGCTTTTCTGGACAAGACGCCGGCCGCGGCCACCGTGCTGAACGGCTTCGGCAAAAGCACCGGGCTCGTTCAGGTGCAGGAACTGGGCGTGCTGGAAACGCCGATCGGACTGACGAACACGTTCGGCGTGGGCACCGTGGCCAATGCGCAGATCCGCGCGGCGGTCGCGGCCAACCCCGGCATCGGCCGCGGCATGGCCACCGTCAACCCGCTGGTCTTCGAGTGCAACGATGGCTACCTGAACGACATCCAGGCGCTGGGGGTGCAGGAATCGCATTACGGCGAGGCGCTGGCCGCCGCCGGCAAGCAGTTTGCGCAGGGCGCCGTGGGCGCCGGCCGCGGCATGTCCAGTTTCTCGTTCAAGGGCGGCATCGGCTCGGCCTCGCGCGTGGCGCAGATCAAGGATGGGCCGCGCTACACCGTGGGCGCGCTGGTGCTGTCGAACTTCGGCCGCCTGCCCAACCTGACGGTGGCGGGCAGGCCGTTCGGCCGCCGCTTGGCGAGCCAGCTGGACCAAGGGCTTGCGCAGCAAGGCGAGAACGCCGTGATAGCGCCCGAGAAGGGCTCGATCATCCTGCTGGTGGCCA
>DMTA01000481.1:0-392 GCA_003454835.1 Achromobacter sp.
GCCAGCGCGCACAGGCCGCCCGCGGTCAGGGCGGCGCGCGGCCGGAAGGTCAGGAACCAGATCAGCAGCAGACCGGCAATGCTGAGGATGCCGATCCATTCGACCGTGCCGTAACTCCAGCCCCAGACCGCCGCCGACGCCCACAGCGACAGCGCAAGCGAGACCCAGCCGAACACCCGCAGCGGCAGCCGGTGGCGGCGCGGCAAGGCACGATCGAACAAGTCTTCGTAGTGACGGTCCATGGCCAGGCACAGGGCGGAAAACCCTGCGTAGGCCAGGCAGAAGGCGGCAAGCGTCATGGCGTATCACCTCGCGGTTCAAAAGCGGTTCGGTGCACGGCGGACGGGACGGCGGGCTCGTGCAGGGCCGTGGCTGCACCTGTGGCAGTTGCT
>DMTA01000481.1:437-4921 GCA_003454835.1 Achromobacter sp.
GCTGCACCTGTGGCAGTTGCTGTACCTGTGGCAGCTGCTGCACCTGTGGCAGTTGCTGCACCTGTGGCATCTGCTGTAGCTGTGGCAGTTGCTGCAGCTTTACCTGTGGCAGCAGCGGAGACTGCGTTCTTGACCGCCTCGTTGCGCGCGGCGCGCGGCTTGCCCGCCTTTTTGGCGGGCGCCTTGCGGGCCCGGGCGGCCTTCACCGACATCCAGGCAAAGAACAGGGCGCTGGCCAGGCAGGTCAGGTCAAAGCCCGCCATCACCCAATCGCCCTGCGGCAAGGAAACGCCCAGGTGCCGGTCAGTGGTGAGCGCATTGACCACGGGCACCAGCGCCAGCGCGGCAGCGGCAATACCCAGCAGATCCCGCCACTTGCGCCGCTGGAACAGAAACGCGTAGACCAGCGACAGGCCCCAGGCGATGAAGAAGGCGCGCACCTCCCAGACCTGGCGGCCGGGCATGTCGGCCGGCAAGAGCCGGTTGGCCAGGAACACCGCCGCCACGCCGAACACGACGCCCGCAATGGTGCCGGCGTTCAGGCCGTCGACCAGACGCAGCGAGAAGGCTTCGCGCGTGTCGCCCGGCCGCGCCTTCTGGCGGCGCTTGGCGATCCACAGCACGAGGCCCGTGGCCACCATGGCCGTGCCTGCGAGGCTGACGATGAAATAGAACCAGCGCAAGAGCGGTTCGGCGAACAGACCCAGGTGCAGACCGGTGATGACGCCCGTGGTCACGACGGTGGCGCTGTGGTCGTCCTCGGCCTCCTGCAGCGCGCCCGTCACGCCATCAAAGCGCATGAAGGGCGCCAGCAGACCGTACGACACGCCGTCACCCACATTGCGCAGCAGGGTGATGGTGGCGCCCGCGTCGCCGGGGTTGTTGACGGTCACCCGCCCGAGCCGGCCCTGCCAATGCTTTTGCGCCTGCTCCACCAGCGGCGCGATATCGACCAGCGGCGCCGGTTGATTCAGCGGCGGCGTGATCTTGTTGGCCTTGAATACTTCGTTCGTGAACTGGCGCGGATTGTCGTAGGCGGCCTGGATGCCCGCGGGCATGAGCATCACCATGAACAGCACCAGGCCGCTGAAGGTGATCATCAGGTGAAACGGCAAACCCAGCACCGACAGCACGTTGTGGCCGTCCATCCAGGCGCGCTGCCCGCCCTTGCCGGGGCGGAAGGTGAAGAAGTCCGTGAAGATCTTCTTGTGCGTGATGATGCCGCTGATGATCGCGACCAGCATGAACATGCCCGCGATGCTGGCCAGCCAGCGCCCCCACGGAAACGCGGTTTCCAGTTCGAAATGGAAGCGGTAGAAGAAGTCGCCGCCGCGCGTCTGGCGCGCCGTCACGGGCTCGCCGGTGGCCGCATCCAGCTTGACGCGCACGAAGCCGCGTTCGCCCGGCTTGGGCTTGGGCGTCTGGTACAGCAACTGGATGAGGGGCTCGCGATCCGAGGGCGGCGTGATGAACCAGCGCTTGGCGTCGGGCGCGTGTTCCGCCAGATAGCGCTGCGCCGTGGCGACGGCCTGGACCGCCGGCGCCGGCTGCACCTGGATCTCAGGCTGCATCCAGCGCGTGATCTCAGGCCGGAAGAAGGCCAGCGAGCCGGTCAGGAACATGGCGAACAGCACCCAGCCGAAGATCAGGCCGGCCCACGTGTGCAGCCAGGACATGGACTGACGAATGCCCTCTTCGCCGGGATGCTTGTGCTTGGCCGCCTTCATGCCGCCACCAGTCGGTGCGCGAGGAACAATCCGCCCAGCAACGCGGCCGGCCCCAGGATGCCGGCCCAGGCGCGCCAGGCGCTTCGCGTGGCGAACACCCAGATCACGCCGCCGGCGTAGACCACAAAAGACAGCATCTGCGCCGCGGTCACTGCGTCTGCACGCCCCATGGGCAGCCAGACCGCCAGACAGGCTGCCGCCGCCGAAGCCAGGGCATAGCCGCCCAGGATGGCGGCCGCCGCGCGAGAGAAAACGGCCATTCGGTAGCGCATCATGCCTGCGCCGGCTGCGGGAGCTTTCACGGGAGTTCTAGGTAGTTGCGGGTCCGTGGCGGACCCGGGGGACGGGGTTTGCGAGCTTATCCGCCTTTCCCTGTACAAGGCCTGAATTATAACGATTCTCGTTAATACAGGAGCGGCCGTTTTGGACCCAAAGAAAAGGCGGCTCGCCTGGGAGCCGCCTTTCGGCACTGCTTACCAGCGATACCGCAAGCTGGCCTTGATGGAGCGCTGGTAACCGAACCAGCACCACGATTCGCCGGAGCACGACGCGATGTACTCCTTGTCAAACAGGTTCTGCACGTTCAGCGCCACCTGCATGCCCTTGAGCGTGGGCGAGGCGCGGCCCAGGTCGTAGTCCAGCATCAAGTCGACCAGCGTGACCTTCGGCACCTTCAGCGTGTTGGCCTCGTTGGCATACGACGAGCCGATGTAGCGCACGCCGCCCCCCACACCCAGGCCGGCCAGCGGTCCTTCCTGAAGTTGGTAGCGCGCCCACGCCGACGCCTGCTGCGACGGCAGCGCGGCCGGGGTCTTGCCGGTCAGGTCGAAGCCCGCCGCATTCGGATAGGCCTTGGTGTACTCGTTGTTCATGATCGAATACGCGGCGATCAGCGACAGGCCGCGCATCGGCTCGGTCTTGGCTTCGAGTTCGATGCCCTGCGTGCGCAGTTCGCCCGCCTGGATCGAGCAGCGGCCGCCGGCCGTGCCGCACACGTGCGTCGGATCCGGATCGGTGGTCGTCATGTTTTCGCGGCGGATGTCGAACGCCGCGAACGTCAGCATCGTGGCCGAACCCGGCGGCTGATACTTGATGCCCACTTCGTACTGCTTGCCCTCGATCGGCTTGAACGGCGTGTTGTTCCAGCCCGTACCCGACTGCGGCTCGAAGGATTCCGAATAGCTGAAGTACGGCGCCACGCCGTTGTCGAAGTTGTAGATGGCGCCGAACCGGCCCGAGAAGGCTTCCGCGTTCAGCTTGGACGGAGTGACGCGGCCGGAAGCGATCGCGGTCGTTTCACCCACGTTGCGCGACCAGTCATAGCGCCCGCCCAGCAGGAACGACAGACGGTCGATCTTGATCTGGTCCTGAAAGTACACGCCCGTCTGGTACTGCGTGGTGCTGGCGTCGCTGGAGAACGCGGGCACCGGAATGTTCTGGAAATTGTCCGGGTTCTTCACGTACAGCGGGGGCGCCGAGCCAAAGCCCGACAGGGTGTCGGTCTTGACGTGCTGATAGTCGAAGCCCACCAGCACGTTGTGGCCGATCTTGCCCGTGTTGAACCGCGCCTGCAGGTTGTTGTCGATCGTCAGCGCGCCAACGTCCACGTCTGTCGCGATGGAGGCGCGTTGGTGATACAGGTAGGTCGGGTCGGTGTACCCGTAGTAGTTGGTCATCGCGCCGTAGACGCTGCGGTACTTGGCGTCCGAATGCGTCCAGCGCAGGCTTTGCGACGCCTTGAAGGTGTCGTTGAAGCGATGATCCAGGATGTAGCCCAACGAATAGCTCTTGCGGTCGCTCTTTTCGAAATTGGCGTCGCCGTCGTAGTAATCGGCCGGCAGGCGGAAGCCGTCAGGTGCGCGCAGCAGCGTGCGCATCGCCGGCACGGCGCCGTACGAGCCCATGTCGGGATCGTGCTGGAAGTTGGTCAGGATGGTCAGCGAGGTGTCCGCGTTGGGCTTGTACGCGAACGCCGGCGACACAAAGTAGCGGCGCTCCTTGGTGTCCTGAACCTGGCCGTCGGACATGTAGCCCGAGCCCACCAGGCGGTACAGGTACTTGCCCTCTTCGTCGATGGGACCGCCGAAATCGAAGTTGGCGCGGCGAAAGTCGTAGTTGCCGACCTGAAGTTCCACTTCCCGCAGCGGCTCTTCCAGCGGACGCTTGCTGACCTGGTTCACCACGCCGCCCGGACCGCCCTGCCCGTACATCACGGATGCCGGTCCCTTCAGCACGTCCACGCGCTCAAGGCGGAAGGCGTCGACCTGCGGCAGCGCATCGCGGCCGCCGAATACGCGCAGCCCATCCAGATACGTGGAGGCCGAGAACCCGCGCACGCTGAACTGGTCCAGGCGGGTCGCCGTGGCGCCGCGCGACTCGGTGGCAACACCCGCCGTGTAACGCAGCACCTGATTCAGCGTCTGGGCGCCCTGCTCGGTGATCTGCTCGCGCGTGACCACGGACACCGACTGCGGCGTCTCGATCAACGGGATGTCGGTCTTGGTGGCGCTGGCGCTGGAAGTGGCCACATAACCTACCGTGGGTGCGAAGGCGCTTTCCGAGATGCCCGTCACCGTCACCGGCGCCAGCGTGTGCGTGTCGCCCGTGGAGACCGGCGCGGGCGCCAGCGTCCAGGTGTTGCCCGACTGCGCGCGCGCCTGCAGGCCGCTGCCCGCCAGGATGCGCGAAAAGCCCGCGCCCACCGTGTACGAACCGTTCAATCCATCCGAACGCCGGCCGCGCACCAGCGCCGGGTCG
>DMTA01000354.1:0-21214 GCA_003454835.1 Achromobacter sp.
CGACGGCAGCGGCGCCGCCAGCGTGCGCGCCGGACGTTGCAGCAGCGCGACGATGCAGAAGGCCGTGATCACGGCGCCCGCCAGGCTCAGGCGCCAGATCGGAAAGCCTGAGAACAGCCGCAGCGCCGCGTCGAAGGACGGGTCCAGTCCCAGCAGGCCCTGCAGCACCCACGCCCCCGCGCCCAGCGCCATCATCACGACGGCGGTCACGCTGAGCCGGCGCAGCATCTCCACCGGCAGCGCGCGCAGTCCGCCGGGCAGCCAGCGGCCCACCAGGAACATCGCACCCAACGCGCCCAGCCAGGCGGTCAGCGCAAAATTCACCGGCAGGAACACCGTGTGCCACAACGGCCGCGAACGCAGCACCATCACCTCGGCCCCGGTGTAGACCAGAATCGACAGCGCCGACAGCGCCAGCGCCGCCGCCACCACCCGCAGCCACCCGATCCGGCCCCACCACCACGCCGCGCAGAACAGCAGCGCCAGCGTCACGAAGACCGGCAGCAGCAACGCCCCCAGCCACATCCACGACCACGGCGTGATGTGCGCATAGAAGTGCCAGAAACGGCCGGGCTGATGCAGGTCAGCCAGCAGCGACACCGGCGCGGCGATGGCGCTGACCAGCAGTACCGTCACCGCCGCCGGCAGCAGGCGACGCGGGGCGGAATCTGCCCGCCCGAACGTCGCGAAGGCCGCGGTCAGCGCGGTGGTCGCGCTGATGCCGATCAGAAAGAAATACTGCACGGCCCAGGGCAGCCAGGCGGCGTCGTAGACCGGCGTGAGCAATTCAGAAATTCGCATGAGAGTCCCCTTCCTTGGCTCAGTGACCACCCGCCAGGCGCACGCCGGCCTGGCCGTCGACCTGGTGCACAAACGCATCGGGCAGGCCGATGTAAAAGACGTGGGGATCGGTCTTCATCTCGGGCTTGAGCACCTTGATGTCGGCCTTGTGTTCGGCCAGCAGCCGCGAGATAGCACTGTCCGGATCGTTCATGTCGCCGATTACGCGCGCACCGCCGACGCAGCTTTCCACGCACGCCGGCAGCAGCCCCGCTTCCAGCCGGTGCTCGCAGAACGTGCATTTGTCTGCGGTCTGGGTCTCGTGATTGATGAAGCGCGCGTCGTAGGGACAGGCCTGCACGCAGTAGCCGCATCCCACGCAGCGCGCGTTGTCGACCAGCACAATGCCGTCCTCGCGCTGAAACGTGGCCTGTACCGGACAGACCGGCACACAGGGCGGCTTGTCGCAGTGGTTGCACAGGCGCGGCAGCATCACCATCGAACAGGGGCCGCCGGTATCGGGCGTGACTTCGTACTGCAGGACGGTGGTGCGGAACTGTCCGATGGGCGGCACGTTCTCCAGCGAACAGCTCACCGTACAGGACTGGCAGCCGATGCATTTGCGCATGTCGACGACCATGCCATAGCGCTTGCCGGCCATGCCGGGCCGGCGCGGCGGCTGGCCGTTCAGACCCGGCGCGGCCTCGGCGTGGATGGGAATGACCGTGGCGGCGGCGCCCAGGCCGAGCAGCCCTTTCAGGAAACCGCGCTTGCCCGGGAGCGGCGATACGGGGGGGCTGTGGGGGGTGTGCATCGTTAAACTCCGAAACGTTTAAGTGTTACGGAAATTAACTTATCACCTGTAGTTATATAGAGCCTTGATATCTGTCAATTGGGGGACGGAGTCGAGACGGCCGTGGGACGGCGCAGGCGCAACTTACGCAAAGGCTGCCGGGAATAGTCAGGGTTATGCCGTCTGACCGTGGCCTGCAGAATTCAAGCGCGCTGGAAGCTTCAATGCCGGCTCCCACGCCGTCAGTTTCTGCTCGAAACTGGCCGCCGCGTGGGCGGGGCTGGTCGAGGGCAGCTCGTAAAAGTCCAGCTCGGGCGCCTGCAACGTCGGCAGCACATGCCGCCGGAACATCGCTGCGGCCTTCGCACCGTTGAAGCAGATGCGCCCGGTGGACGGGTGAAGGTTCAAAAATGCCTGGAAATCGTTCGGCACCAACGTATCGCCCCGGATGTCGGCATCCAGGCTGCCCGGCCGTTCGCAGGCCTGCAACACATCCCACAGCGCCACGCCGTTAGCCTGCAGCGCGCGCAAGCGCCCGTCGTAGTCCAGGCCAGGATCGAATCCAAAGATCCGCGCTGCCAGGGGCCAGAACGCATTGCGCGGATGCGCGTAATACTGCACCTGCCGCAGCGAGGCGACGCCCGGCATGGAGCCCAGCACCAGCACGCGCGCACCCTCCCCCACGACCGGGGCAAATCCCGTCACCACCGTCTCGCACCGCGCCGCCGCGGTTTCGTCCCTGATCTTGTCCATGCCCGGAAGGATACCCGCCAGCGGCCGGCTCTCCCTTCCGCCCCGCACTGATCGTTCGCCGCATGGAACAGTGCTTATCAGCCACGGGCACTACCGATATCGGCGTTCCGCCCTTATCTTCTTGCCTATGACGAACGGCCCCGAAGGGGCCGCGCAACAGGAAACCTCACCATGAAGAAAATCCTCGGCGTGCACGCCAGCCCCCGTCCCCACTGGGTGGGCGACGGATTTCCGGTGCGCTCCATGTTCTCGTACAACGACAAGGGCCGCGACACCAGCCCGTTCCTGCTGCTGGACTACGCCGGCCCCGCCGAATTCGGCCCGGCCAGCCAGCCCCGCGGCGTCGGCCAGCACCCGCATCGCGGCTTTGAGACCGTGACCATCGTCTACAGCGGCGAAGTCGAACACCGCGACTCCACCGGCAACGGCGGCGTCATCGGCCCCGGCGACGTCCAGTGGATGACGGCAGCATCGGGCATCCTGCACGAGGAATTCCATTCCCACGCCTTCACCCGTACGGGCGGGAAACTGGAAATGGTCCAGCTCTGGGTCAACCTGCCCGCGAAGGACAAGAAGGCGCCCGCCGGTTATCAGGGAATTCTCAACGCAGACATTCCGGTCGTAGCGCTGCCGGATGACGCGGGCTCGCTGCGCGTGATCGCGGGCAGCTACGGTGGCCAGACGGGGCCGGCACGAACTTTCACGCCGATGGATGTGTGGGATGTGAAGCTGGCGGCGGGTAAGACGGCGACGTTCCCGATTCCGGCGGGCCGCAACAGCATGCTCGTCATGCTGCGCGGCACGGTTCTGGTCAACGGCGAAGCTGTCGCGCGAGATGCGCAGTTGGCGCTGTTCTCGCAAGAGGGAGAGGACATCACGGTCGAAGCGAACAACGACGCCGTGTTCCTGATCCTGAGCGGCGAGCCGATCGACGAGCCGGTCGTTGGCTACGGGCCCTTCGTGATGAACTCGCAAGCGGAAATCGTGGAGGCGATCCAGGACTTCAACGCTGGGAAGTACGGGCAGATGCATTAAGGCGAACGCTCCGCCAGCCCCCCGCGCCCGCATGCCAGTGAACGGCATGCGGGCGCGGTCGCGTTTTGGGGCCAGGCAGATCTGACGATCACGATGCCGACTGGCGGGGCGTGGACCCGCCTATTCCAAAGGTGCCTCATACGGCACCTCCACCAGTTCCCCCTCCGCCGTCCGGGCAAACGCCGCCGGCGGTGGCGTGTCGAGCAGCGGAATGATGTCGGGGGAGAGGTTTGCGATGGTGTTCACGTCGAAAACCCCGTGATTCGACGGCTCATCCATGTAAGCCTGCGTCTCGTCGCCGGCCTGAAAAGCCCAGCCGCTGTCTTCGGGGAACATAGGTTCCTCACGCACCATGTAGCCCACTGGCCTGCCTTGCACCGTGATCCTGTCGGTGGCAATACATCCGCCCTTGCCGGTAGCGAGGGGTTTGAGTTCAGCCGGTGAAAGCTTGAATTTTTTCGTGGGTTTGCTCATGGCGTTCATTCAATCCCGTTCCAACTGACTGGCAAACTGTTTGGCGACGCCTTGATAGTGCTTCGCAAATGCCGTGTTCTTTTGCTGCGCGTAATACGCGCTGACCTGCTTCGCGGCACGCTCTGCAACCTGGAAACTGTCGTCGATATCCACGCGTTCGGCTTCCTTGGAGGTGCCGATCTCCTTGCCGTCAAACAGGCCTGCGCGGTAGCCGGCCCCGTCACTGACAACGCCGATAATCGGGACGCCAGCGCGCAACTCGCCATAAAAGGCGGGGCCAGCCTGATTTGCCGTGCGAGCCACAATCGTGCCGACGCCGGTTGCCACGCCAGTGACGCTGGAGCAAAAACCCGTCCAGTACTTGGGTCCATCGCCCAGAGATTCCGGCGCAACGAAGCGGCATTGCGTGCTGGGATCCGTGGACCATTTCAAACTGGCGCTGGCTTCAGCCGCCCCGGCCGAAACCGGCATCGCTGCGCAGACTAGGGCCGAACCGATACCGAGCGCTAACTGGCTCATGCTCTTAGCGTGGAATTGCACGTTCAAGACTCCGTATTCAGCGAGGGGAAATTCACGCGCTCGGCGGCGGGCCCACCGGCATGCGCATCGTGGCTCGCTTTGTATCACCGCCATTCACGCGCGCATATTGCCGAGCGCGGCAAACCCGTAATAGGAAGTGGATAACGTGAAATTTCGTGTCAGGCAATTTACGGTTGGCCGATCGTGCTGCCGAATGGGCCGGCCCGGCGCGTCTTGCAGCACAGCGAAATGCTGGATGAATCGTTCCCAAACCTATGGGTTTTCCCTTAGCAATTCCCAGTAATAGTTAGCAACGCAATACACGCCATCGTCCTCGCATGTCGCCCTGCAGGCCCGTGATATGTTCGATCCCTAATTATTTCCGCCGCTGTTATCTCTCGACACTTCCACACAACGATGATGACCGCAACCGCCCGCTCTCCCTACTCTCTCGCTTGGCGCCTGGCACTGACAGTCGTCTTCGTGCGCGTCGCCTACGCCGCGTTGGTGCAAGGCTACACACTGGTCGGACTTCCCGAATCCGCGCAACTGCGCGAAACGTTCATCCTGCCGCAATACCTCGTGCCGTTCCTGGCCAACATCGCGGCTTCGTCCATTTTTGTTGGCTTGACGATATGGAGCACCACGCATCGCTGGCTGCGGCAGCACGACACGCACGAAGTAGACGCGCCGGGCAAACTTTTCGGCATCGCCATCATCTTGACGTTGGTGTTCTCGCTGGCCGTGTCGGCCCTGATGATTTATCTGCAAAGCGTGTTGGTGCTGTATGCCGTGCAGCACGCCAGCGCCGCCAACAACTTCCTGACAATGAGCCTGTTGCTCAGTGCCTTGGCCGTCGCCTTGGAAGTGGTAGGCGCGCACCTTGCCGTGCGCATCGCCATGCGGACCGTTCAGCCTGCAGATCACGCCGGTGGTCCCACGTATGAACAGCGCCACGCGGCCTGGAGTGCTGGGTCGATGATCTTGGGCTGGCAACTGAGTGTGTGCATCGCCATGGGCACCTACCTGAATGCGCAATCACTCACCGTCGGCTGGCTGCAATATGCGCTGGGTTTCCTGATCCTGCCCGTCCTGCTTCTGGTGCTGTGCACGGTGGTCTGCCTGAAAATCCTGCCGCACCCGGTCGGCGACTCGCGTCAAGGGCGTGCAGTCGCGCTCGGCACGCTGGCCTTCTGGCTGGCGCAAGTGCTGGGGGTCGGCCTGGGCTTTCTGGCGATTCGGGCAATGACATGGGACCAGCTGATCCGCGCCGCGGATTCCAATGTGGTGGCGGTGGTGATGCTCGTGGTGTACGCGGCGCTGCTGATGCTGGGATGCTGGATTGGGAAGCTGGCGCTTTATGGCGGTTCGAGAAGGTTTGTACCGGCTAGCTGAGCATCGCGCGGAAGATGCCGAAGTCGCTCAGTTTTGCCAGTGCTCTAGTCTGCGTAAAAAATCCCCAGAACTCCGTCGATGACGGGAAAAGACCGGAGTGAATAATCGCTCATGGCCGCGAGCCGCGGCTGATAACCGGCCGCTCCCGACCCATAGCGGCCATGCGTGATCAAATCCGATGCGCGCGCAGTACCAGCAGTTCAACATCGGCTACTCGCACCTCCTAGAAATCTAGGCACGGGCCAGTCTTACCGTGCCCGTCGCGTCACGCCGTCGCGCGTAGTCGACGGTGCTACCCCAAAAAGAGCGCGATATCGTGCGAGAGCATAGGAGGAATAGGCGTACCCGTTCTGCTCAAACGTTTCGCTGATGGAGGTCGAATCTCGGCGTGCATCAAGCAACGCATGGTGAATCGCATGGAGCCGTCGCAAATTGAGGTACTGCATGGGACCGCGTCCAAAGCAGTCATGGAAGAAGTTCCTAAGTGATCGAGCTCCGACAGGAAGCCCATCAAGCGGCGCGGCTACCAATCCTGTACTGTCGACCTCACTGAAAAAGTCCAAGGTCGCGTCGCACAGCTCGTGATTGGAGGCCGCTGGACGGCCGATTGCCGTAGAGCGCTGGCTACCCGAGTGCACCAGATTCACGATTGCGTTCTCGATAAGCATGCGGCCCTCAGCAGGGGGCGTGCGCGGGTCCGCGCCAATTAGCGCCGCATCTTGAAGGGTTTGGAGCACACGGGGCGTGGTCTCCACCATACGGGTCGATCGACTCCAGAGGCGCAAAACATCGCCTATGACGTCATCTCCGCGCAACAGGCCTGCTCCAAGAGGCAGGGCAATAGATGTCCAATGATTGGG
This sequence comes from Achromobacter sp., assembly GCA_003454835.1. GTDB lineage: Bacteria > Pseudomonadota > Gammaproteobacteria > Burkholderiales > Burkholderiaceae_B > Achromobacter. The sequence goes on from DMTA01000354.1 coordinate 6,610, forward strand.
CCCGGCAGCGCGGAAAACGAAGCCTCGACCCGGGGCCAGGACACCCAAATTTCTGCCAGTAAAGCGAACGCCATTCAACCATGTTGGGCTCGGCTGACCTCTGGACAGTAAGAACATCAAATGGCTGGGCCATCCGGAAGCCTCACATAGGTTCGGAACGCTCTCCACACCCCGTTGAACGGTTAACCCATCCACATCAGCATGCCCGAGCCGCCACCGTCCATCGCGGGGGCCGAGTAACCGCACGCTCAAATCGACATCGACGACGGCACTTTCAAACTCTCCAAACGAGTCAAAACGGTGCAACTCCATCAATTGCCTCGTATCTGTCTATCGAGTTATTGCCAAAATTAGCATGGACGCGGGACGTTGTCGCCGTTAACAATGACCTCGAAGCTTGATGCGGCCCTGCGACGCCGGGGCGCTCATAGGTCCCCCCCAATCGAAGAATTAGGGAGCGTAAGCATGAAGAGTAGGTTCGCAGTCTTGACGTCTGTCGCCATGTTGATCACGACAGGCCTAGCGCCGGCGCTCAGTGCATCCTCGCAACACGGCGATCGCCCTACGCTAGCAATGCCGGCCCCCGGTATCGTCATGCATCCGGAGTACGCCAAGACTATTGGCCGCATGGCGTACGTGTGGGGCTGGCCGATGGTGAACATGCTGAATCGCAACGAGCGGATCACCAAGGCGCCTCGTCCAGGTCTGCTGGGAGGAGTCCTGCCGGTCGCTCCCCGCGGTCAAGTGGGCATGCTTCACGATTACATACTCCCCGCAGAGACTTTCGTCACCTGCCCAAACCAGGACGTTGTCTACGGCCTTGGATTCTTTTCGCTCGATGAAGAACCTGTAATTGCACAAGTGCCGGATTTCGGCGACCGGTTCTGGGTGTACGCGCTCTACGACCAGCGTACCAATCAGTTCGGTGAGCTTGGCAAGCCATACCAAAGCAAGCCCGGCTTCTATCTACTGGTGGGTCCGAACTGGAAAGGGGAGAAGCCCGCCGGCGTACAGGCGATCATCCGAAGCCCCACCGCTCTGGCCAACGCCATTCCGCGCATCTTCATGGATGACACGGACGCGGACCGCCAGGCTATCCAAAAGAGAATCAACCAAGTGGTCTTCTATCCATTGAAGGACTTCGACGGAAAGATGAAGTCGATAGACTGGAAGAGCACCGCCGATATCCCGAATCCTGGCGCAGACAGCGCTAGTGCTGGAGAAACGCGTTGGGTCGTTCCGGAACAGTTCTTCGATCAATTCAGCCAGGTGCTGGAAATGGTGCCGCCGTTGCCTGGCGAAGAAGCCATGTATGCGCAGTTCCGCTCGGTGATGGCCGCGGCGGCTAAGGACCCGGCAATCAAGGAAGCGCTGGTGCAAGTCGCCAAGGAAACCGAGGAGCAGGTGATCACACCGTTCTTCCAGTGGAAGCACAACGGCGCTCCGGCTGGCAATAACTGGAACCGGTCGGTCAACAATGCTCAGACTGGACTGGACTACTTCAATCGAACGGGAACGGCCAAGTCGAATATGTTCGACAACCGGCCTACCGAGACCCAGTATTTCTATACCGACTACGACTCTTCCGGAACCACCCTGGATGGTGGCCAGCAGTACGAGGTCCGCTTCGCTTCGGGCCAGTTACCGCCCGTCAAAGGTTTTTGGTCCCTCACGCTGTACAACAAACACCATCTGTTCAGTCCAAACGACCTCAAGCGGTTCTCGCTGGGCACCAAGAATAAAGATCTAATCCGGGGACCGGATGGATCCGTGACGATCTATGTAGGGCCGACCTCGCCTGGCAAGGACAAGGAGCCTAACTGGCTACCTTCGCCTAACGAACCCATTTCGCTATATATCCGCGCCTATTGGGGCGATAAGGGCATCCTCGACGGTAGCTGGAAACCTCCCGTCGTCAAAAAGGTTCAGTAAGCGCCCGCATCTGAGAAGCGACGGCACCAGCCGTCGCCCGTTGATACGTTGGCGTCATGGCCGCGCCATTTCCAGGAGTCGATTCATGCCCGCTTTGCCCAAACTCTCCTTGTCTGCCGGCCTGCTGCTGGCGGTCCTGGCGCCCTTTGCGTCTGCATCCGCGCAGTCTGATGCGCCCAGGTCGCCATTGGTCCAACAACTGAACAACGGCAACTGGCTGGACCCCAAAGAGGCCGAGAGCCTGCGGGACGAGCTTTACTATCAGCGCGCTATTCACGCCTATATGACCATGTTGCCGGCGCTGAACGTCATCGGCATGCGCGATGGCTCTGAGAAGGAATTTGGCGCCGGCTACAACGTGCTCCCCATCTGGAAGCAACGTATGGATTCGCGGACGATGGTGCCCACGCCGAATGCCGACGTCATTTATTCCATGAGCTACCTGGATCTGAAGAAGACCGGCCCGCTCGTGGTGAATGCGCCTCCGAATGTCATCGGCATGTTCACCGACTTCTTTCAGCGCACCATCACGGACGTTGGCGCTATCGGGCCGGACCGGGCCCGAGGTGGCCTTTATTTGCTTTTGCCCCCAGATTACGAGGGGCATGTGCCCGCTAGCTACTTCGCTTTCAAATCACCGACATACAACGTCTTCTTGTTTTTCCGCACGGTGATGGCCAAGGGTGATGGCAAGCCCGATCCAACGCCTGCGGTGAAGAATGCTGAGACGACGAGGGTCTATCCGTTGTGGGCGACGGAAAAGGACATCAAGCCGATGAGTTTTCCGGACGCGAGCGGCAAGCAGATCAACATGATGTATCCCATCGACAGTACTTATTGGACCAAACTGAAGGAGTTCGTTGACTACGAGCCGGTGGAAGCCATCGCTCCGGAATTGCGCGGTGTGCTGGCGTCCATCGGCATTATCAAGGGTCAGCCCTTCAAGCCCACCGCGCGGCAGGATGAACTGCTGAAAAAGGCGGTAGAAACCGCGCCTAAGATGATTTTGGCGAATCGACAGTTGGGGCGCGAGGATAAGCGCAATCTGTATTACAAGGATCGATATTACGAAAACACGTGGGCTGGCGGAACGGCTGAATGGATGCAGGATAGCTATCTGGACGTCAATCAGCGCGCGAATTTCTTTCAGTTTGCCTATTCCTCCGCGCCCGCTATGGTCATGCATACCACCGGGGCTGGCTCAAAGTACCCCTTCACGGCGCGAGATCAAGAGGGCAACTTCCTGGAGGGCAGCCACACCTACAAATTGCGGTTGCCGCCAAATCCACCCGCGGCTCTATTCTGGGCGGTCACCGCGTACAACATCACCGACGGCACGATGCCGCAAACCAAGCAATTGCTGCCGTCGACCAATGGCTATTACGACATTCCCAAGCAGTCTGATGGCTCTGTAGAGATCTGGTTTGGACCAGAAAAGCCTGATGGCGTCGCCGAAACCGCGTTCATCCAAACGATTCCCTCTCGTCATTTTCTTGTCGCCCTGCGCTTGTATGGTGCCCAAGACGCCTTCTACGACCAGACGTGGAAGCCGGACGACGTGGTCAAGGTCAAATGATTCCACGCTGCGGCCTTCGACCATCGGTCGATGAGCCGAAGCAATGGCCCGCTATCGATTCGGGGTATGTAATGAATACAGCTTTGATTAGGTTCGCCGTCATGGTTGCGGTCGCTAGCGTATCGGTAGCGATCTCTGTGGAAGTGTCAGCTCAAACAGACGCCGCCGACTCTGCGGCGCAGGCCAACAATCCGCTGGCCAATATGACGGCCTTCAACATCCAGAACTATTACATCGGCAGGCAGACGGAAACCGGCGATACCGCCAACCAGTTCTGGCTGCGTTATGCCCAACCATTCTCCATATCCAAAAGCAATTGGCTGATGCGGGCCTCGCTCCCTGTGAATACGTTCCCAGTGGACAACAGCCACAAGACGGGCATTGGTGACTTGAATATCTTCACTGCCTATCTCATAGATACCGGGAACCCCGCCGTCAGCTTTGGCATTGGGCCGCAGATCACTGCGCCTACGGCGACCAAGAAAGAGGTGGGCAGCGAAAAGTGGTCGGCCGGCCTGGTCAACGTATTGTTCGATGCCAGTTCACCGATGTTCCAGTACGGCTATCTGCTGTCTTGGCAGAGCAGCTTTGCCGGTTCCAGCCGACGCGAAGACGCGAACTTGGTCGCCTTGCAGCCTTTCGCGATGTATCAGCTCGGTGGTGGCACCTATCTGCGCGCGGCGCCGGTCTGGACTTACAACTTGAAGAACGATGGGTATAGCGTGCCGCTGGGGATAGGGATCGGCCAGGTCTTTAAACGTCAGAAGACCGTCTACAACCTGTTTGTTGAGCCTCAGTTTGCCGTAGCAAGTCGGGGCCCGGGACAGCCCGATTGGCAGATCTACATGGGTTTGAATATGCAGTTTCCGAATTAACGTGACGCTTCCGTGCGCCCGATGCGGCTGAATTCGCCAGCCGAGTTGCCAATATGCGGCGCGGTGGTGGCCGATATAGCCCGGGGCCGCGCGTTTTGCATTTCTGCGCTGATCACTTTAGGGTTAGCAAACGCTCTCGGCCGTGGGGGCCAGCGACGGTTCCTGGCCGGAGGCAGACGTTAACCGACGTCCCCACACGCCGCAATTAGGACCCGCGTACACGGCGGGGCGGCCATGCGTCGTTCCAATCAATGTAAAGGGCTCGAGAAGGCGGGTACCGGCCGGCTGAGCGGCCAGCAAGCGATTCCTGATCCCAGCCGGTTCGTAGCGCCGGTGCCAACAAAATCAAAGAAAAAAGAGAAAAGCCGCGGCAATAACTGTGGGCACCAGCGCGCCCGACAGCAACCCAAGCATGCTGACGGCGCCGTTCGCAAAAGAGCCGCGAAGCAACGCCACGCCCGCCGGATTGGGAGCATTGGCAATCACTGTCAACCCTCCGCCCGCCACCGCGCCCGCCACCAGCATGTACTGCGCGTCGACGGAAATCCCGTCGATGAGCGAGCCCAGGTAGGTCAGCGCTGCGTTGTCCGTGATTGCAGTCAGCGCCAACGCGCCCACAAACAGCACATTGGGCTCAAGTCCGCTCACGATGGGTTGCAACCACCACTGTTGCATTCCACCCAATACCACCAGACCTGCGAGAAAGAAGCCCACCAACAACGCCTCCTTGATGATGAGCGGGCTTTGATTGGCTTTGTAAGCCTGCGTGTAACCGATGAAAAACAGGAACAGTCCCAGGAAGATGATCGGATGGTGCGCGGTGGCTACCACCGCAGCCAGAAAGAACAGGTGCACGGCGATGACGACAGGCGACATCGGCGCGGCGGCATTCTTCATGGGCAGCACATCGCCTGAGCGCAGGTAAGGACGCAACAATAGGGTCACGAGCGTGGCATTGACCAGCACGGCCAGCGCCGCCTTCCAACCGAACGTGTTGAACATGAAAGCGCTATCCCACCCCCACGTCGAGGCCACCATCAAAACGGGTGGCGCCGCATACGACGTCAACGTCCCGCCAATCGAGATGTTCACAAAGAGGACACCCAAAGCCAGGTACTTCAGCCGCTCCGGCATGTCGCGGTGAAATACCTGCGGCGCCAGCATCATGGCCGCTATCGTCATCGCAGCGGGTTCGGTCACCAGAGATCCCGCCAGCGGAACCAGCGACAGGCAAAGCCAGGCCTTGGCCGTCTGGTCTTGCACAGGGAGCACCCGCGCAACGCGCTTCACAAGACGCATCACGACGGTCAGCACCGGCAAAGATGCTGCGATGACCATCACGACGAACACGAAAGCGGGTTCCGTGTAGTTGCGGGATTCGGCATACGCGAGGGCTGTGCCGCCGGGCGCGGCCAATGCCATCAGGATAAGCAGTATTGCCGCCCAAAAACCAAATACGACTTCCACCTCGCCCAGCAAGTGCAGCAGCCCGCCATGGCGCTTGCTGCGATGCGCAAGGCGCAGGAAGATCGGCGCCGAGAATGTGTGCAGCAAGGCAATTGCGAAAACCGTGGCGGCGATGATTTCCAGTCCGGACTCTGTCACGTTTCAGTTCCTGTTCTCAAGGGGAAGGACGATGGTGACCCTGGGGTCAGACCCGAGTAGACGAGACCCGCGCAACTTCCACCCAGAGTCGTGTCATGACGACATGCCGGACCAGGTCGAAAAGGTGCGCAGGTGCACTGGAGGGCACGAGAACGCGCCGGATGAGCCCTTGCAAGTCTACCCTTACGCACGGCTGCGATGCGCCCCGTACGCGTTGCCGCGAAAGCGTTCGCAGACGCACCCGGCTCTTTGACGGCATGTCAATTTTCAGTTCGGCGTCTTCAGGAGGGAGCACGGCGTGATGCAGCGCATCGAGCGTGGTGCAGACATAGACCGACCCAGGTTTCGACGCATCGTCCTGAATTTTTCGGTTCCATTCCTGCGAACCGACCAATGCTGCGGTGGAGCCGCGTTTCGGAAGGTCAAAACGAAGGTGGCTGAATTCCAGCAGTTCAATGAATTCCTCAAAGGGAAGTTCGCGAACGACCGTCACCGCCTCGCATGGTTGACGGCTGTCCAGATGCCGCTCCAGTTGCTTCATCACTCCCTCCTGTAAATCAAAAAGGGGGCCAGCCTGTGGCCCCCGCATGGCAGCGCCTCGCCGGGTCGGGGTCAGGCGTTGGCCTGAATTCGCTCGAGCTCACGGACGCGCTTGCGATTGCGTACCGTGGAAAACACCAGCCAGACGGCAAGCGCCAGGATTGCGTAGACAAAGCCGGCACTGATCGGCCGATCAATAAACACGCTCATACTGCCCCGCGACAACAGCAAGGCGCGGCGGAAGTTCTCTTCGACCATCGGGCCCAGCACAAAACCCAGCAAGAGCGGCGCGGGGGAAAAGCGCAGCTTCAGGAACAGGTAACCGACCAAGCCCAGCAACAGCACCATGCCCACGTCGAACAGGTTGTTGTTCGTGCTGTAGACGCCGACACACACGAAGAACAGCGCAGACGGGAAAAGGTATTTGTAGGGGACTTTCAGCAGCTTCGCCCACATGCCGATCAATGGCAGGTTCATCACGACGAGCATGATGTTGCCGATCCAGAAGCTGGCGATCAGCCCCCAGAACAGATCCGCGTGCTCGGTCACCATCTGCGGGCCCGGTTGAATCCCGTGAATGATCAGCGCGCCCAGCATCAGGGCCATGACCGAGTCGCCGGGAATGCCGAGACTCATGGTGGGAATGAAGCTCGTCTGCGCGGCGGAGTTGTTGGCCGCTTCCGGACCTGCCACGCCTTCGATGGCGCCATTGCCAAACCGCTTGGGGGTTTTCGAGACACGCTTCTCAACCGCGTAAGACATGAACGACGCGATCGTCGCGCCCGTGCCCGGCAGGATACCCAGCACCGCGCCGATCGCGCTGCCGCGCGCGATCGGCATGGTGGATTTCTTGATGTCGCCCGGTTCCGGCCGCACCGACATCTTCGGACCTGCGCCCACAGTGGTGGCTTTGCCAATGCGATTGACGTTGGCAAAGAAGTCCGCCAGCCCGAAAAGGCCCATGGCCAGCGCCACCAGCGGGATGCCGTCGCTCAATTCGATGACTCCGAAGCCGAACCGGATGGTTCCCGTATTCACATCGGTGCCCACGACGCCCAGCAACAGCCCTAGAAAGACCATCGCAATGCCCTTGATTGCCGACCCCTTGGCAAGCGTGGCGCCGGCAAACAGACCCAGCATCATCATCGAGAAATATTCCGCGGGGCCGAATTGAAATGCGACTTCAACCAGCAACGGCGAAAACAGGATCATGATGACGATGCCCACGCTGGCGCCAACAAAGGACGCCATGACCAGCATGAACAGGGCCGATCCGGACTTGCCCTGCCGGGCAAGGGGGTTGCCGTCCAGACACGTCACCGCGTGAGACGGCGTGCCAGGCAGGTTCAGCAGAATGCACGTGATGCCGCCGCCATACTGCGCGCCGTAGTAGATGCCGGCCAGCATCATGAGCGCCGCGACCGGCGTCATCGCGTACGTCAGCGGCAACAGAATGGATATGGCCGCCAGCACGCCCATGCCCGGCAACACGCCGATCATGTTGCCCATGAACACGCCAAATAGCGACCACAGCAGGTTTTCCCACTGCAACGCCACGGAAAAGCCATGCAATACGTTGTCGAAAAGTTCCATGATTCAACCCCAGCGCAGCATCGGAAACTGCAATTGCAGCGCCCAGGAAAACACCACCGCGCCGAACACGGTCATCGCAAGCGCGAGGATGGCGGCGGACTTTACCGAGTTCGAGGTGTCGCCCAGCGCAGACACGAAAACCAGCGCGAACGTGGCGGGCAGGAATCCCAGGAAACTGCCCAAAATGATGAACAGCGCGATGCCGCCCGCAATGCACGCCATGCCGCGCACGCGTTCGCGCCGCGTCGGCTGGGGCAGATGTTCGTCCATCATGTCTTCCTGCACTTCGTCTGGGTCCGGGCTGAGCGGGACCAGAATGCCGAGCGCGACCAGAAAGCAGCCGACCATCAGGGGGAAATAGCCGGGGCCCATTCGCGCCAGTTCCCCGATGTTGTACGAGATCGCTTCAAGAATCGTCAGCGCGCCGCACAGGGCGATGAACGCCCCGCCCCATAAGTCGCGCTTTCTGGAAAATATGGTGCTGCCCACGGCTTGCTCCCCTGTTTGTTGTCGATGAAGCTCGGCGCACGGGATGCCGCTAGCCGAAAGAGGAGGCACTTTAAGAAGAACGCCTTGCAATTCGCTTTCACGAGTGGACAGGCGAAATTCGGGTAAACCAGCAGCGCCCGCGTAGAACGTTTACGCGGGGCGCCTGGCGTGAACATAGGTTCACGCGGGATGTTCATAAAAGTGAACACCGCACCGCGATTTCTCGCAGAAAACCGGCTTGGCATGAATCTTGTCCAACCGCTTTCCGCTTTCCAATTCTTGCAACTGCGCCGGCTTACCGGGCCGAGGCATAATCGCCCTTTTACGGTTGCTGGCGCGTCGCATGCCCCGATTGCCTCTTACTGCAAGAATCCCTCTCGCAGTCTCGTTGCTTTTCCTGGTGATTTCCGCTGCGCTGATTTCGTTGGCGCTGCATGGCGTGTCACGCCAGTTCGACCGGCAGGTCGCAAATTTGGGCCAGGTGTACCTGGACGGGCTGTCGGCGGCGATCCTTCCAGCGGTACAGGCTGGCGATGTCACGCAGATGGACGACGTCCTCAACCGGGCCCTGGATACGCACCTGGGCGTGATCGATCGGACCTTGGCCGTCGTCACCGCCGATCGCCGCATTCTGGCGCACGTGGCCCGCTATCCGGAAGTTGAGTCGATTCCGCTGGCGTCATTTGCCGACCCCTCCGGCACGCTGGTCAGCCCTCGCTCGGAAGGGGTGTGGACATGGCGTTTACTGGACGAAACACGCCCCGCGCTGGGTACGGTGGTGGCAAACCTTGATGTCAGTGATTTTCTTCGGCAAAGACAGGAGCTTGCATGGGAATTGGGCATGGTGGGGTTGGCGATCGGCTTGATCGGCGCGGCGCTCTGTTTTGTCATGGCGCGACGCCTTCAGCGTCCAATCATCTCCTTGACGGAAGCGCTGCGCGCGGGACCTGAGGATCGACTGCGGCCCATGCCGGTGAACACCACCGACCCCGAACTGCAGGAACTGCTGTCTGCATACAACTGGATGATTGAAGGCGTGCTGGAACGTGAAGCGCTGACGCAACGCAGCGCCCGCGTCGAGCGCGAGGCCGTGCTGGGTCGGATGTCGGCTGCCCTGGCGCATGAAGTGCGCAACCCCTTGGGCGGCCTGCGCACCGCCGTGCAGACGCTCAGGCAATTCGGTGACCGCAGTGACGTTCGCAACGAGTCGCTGGGCTTCATCGAGCGCGGCATCGAAACGCTGCAAGCCGTCGTAGACGCCAGCCTGCACACATTCCGTCCCGGCCAGGCGATGTTGCGCGAGGCGGATATCGCAGATATCCGTTTGATGGTGGGGGCACAAGCGAGCCGGGGAGGCGTGCGCGTCGAACTTCATTGCGAAGGCATCCAGGAAAGGCATCTGCCTCTGCCGGCAGGGGCCGTGCGGCAGGTATTGCTCAATCTTGTGCTCAACGCCATCCAGGCATCTGCGCCGGGCGAGAAGGTCCTTGCCTTCGCGCGCGCTCGCGGCGACGCCCTGACGCTGCATGTTGCCGATGCCGGAAGGGGCTTGCCGCCAGCCGCACAACTCGCCTTGACGGGCTGCCCGACCGACGGTGACGGTATGGGTCTGGGCATCGTGGCAGATCTGATAAAAACCATGCGAGGCAGGCTTCGCGTTTCCCCTCTCGCCAGCGGCACGCGCATCTCCGTGCGGCTGCCCCTTTGCGAACCGGAGCAGACACCTTGAACGAAATACAGGTTTTGCTGATCGAGGACGATGAACTCCTGGGCGGCGCATTGTTGCAGCGATTGCGGCTGGAGGGGATCTCGGCCCAGTGGGTGCAAAGCTGTGCGCAGGCGGTCGAACTGTTTCGCAGGACGCGCGTGCGACCGGCGTTTCTATTGGCCGATATCCGGCTTCCTGATGGGTCTGGCGAAGACCTGTACCGGCGCCTGATTCCGCATTTGGCCAGCACCACCGTTGTATTCGCGACGGCGTATGGCGAGATCGCACAGGCGGTGAGGCTGGTCGGGGCTGGCGCGAACGATTATCTGACCAAACCCTATGACACCGATGCGCTCGTGATGCGCATCCGATCGGTCATCGCCGCACAGCCCGCCGGCCATCACGACAATGTGCTGGACAACCCCTTCGCGATTCATGACGAAACCTTGGCGGTGGCACAGGAACTTGAGCGCCTGGCCACCAGTTCCCTGCCGGTGCTGTTCCAAGGAGAGACGGGAACCGGAAAAGACCGCGCCGCCCGCTACATGCACACGCGATCCCCTTACTCTGCTGGTCCGTTCGTCGTAGTCAATTGCGCCACATTGGCGACGGATCTGAGCGAAAGCTTGTTGTTCGGACACGTGAAGGGCGCCTTCAGCGGCGCCAGCGCGGCGCGCGAGGGTCTGTTTGCGCAAGCAGGCGGTGGCACGCTTTATCTTGACGAAGTCGCTGAACTGACACCGAGAGCGCAAGCCGCGCTGCTCGGCGTGCTGGAAAACGGTGAATACCGGCCTCTGGGCGACGGCGGCACCAGGCAAACACAATGCCGGATTCTGTCCAGCACGAGTTCGGACCTGCAGGCCGCAATGGCGCAAGGCACGTTTCGCCCTGATCTCTACTATCGGCTGAGCGTGGCAAGCATTTCGACACCGCCGCTACGGCATCGCCTCGGCGCCTTGCCAGATCTCGCGCGCGGCATGCTGGCCCAGCACATCCCCGCCGGCGCTTCGCTGTCATCCGACGCGCTGCAAGCCATGCGGGACTACGCCTGGCCTGGAAACGTGCGAGAACTGAAAAATCGCATTGCGCGCGCGGCGGTGATGATGGACGGCACAATCGTGAAAAGCGGCGACCTCTTCCCCGAGAACAGGCTGACCGAACCGGCGGACCTGGCCGCAACCCGGTTCGACGCGGAACAACGCGCGATCCAGCACGCCATTGCGGAGTCCGGAGGCCATATGGGCCAGGCTGCCAGGCTGCTGGGAATCTCCAGGACAACGTTGTGGAAGAAACTACGCGCAGCTCGGGGCGAAGGGGGGAACTGAGGGATTCAACCCCACCTGGTTCCGCCCTGCCGCCTTCCCGCGGTAAAGCGCTGCGTCTGCCTCCCGAAGCGCTTCCTCCAACCTATTCGCGCCATAGAACCGCGAAGAAATGCCAATCGTCACCGTACAGCGCAGTGGCGCGTCGACGCCTGTGATGTGGATTGGGTGACTCTCGATGGTTGCTCGCAGCCGTTCCGCCACCGCTAAGACGTCCGCCACTTGCGTGTCCAGCAGAATCGCGACGAACTCCTCACCCCCAATCCGCCCTGTCAAATCCCCCTGACGCACGCCCGCGCGTAGCAAGGCCGTCACTTGGCAAATCACCTCATCGCCCGCCAGGTGACCGTAGGTGTCATTGATCCGCTTGAAATGATCGACGTCCAACACCAGCAAATACGCGGGCGCCGCGTTCCGGCCGTTGAAGTATTGAACCAGCGCTTCCGTCAGCCCCCTGCGATTCAGCAAATCCGTCAACGGATCCCGCGCCGCCATATTGCGCAAACTATCCGTCAGCCGCCGGAGAACCAGCCAGACAATCGAAGGCGGCACGATGGTGGCAAGCGTCGACATATAGATGTAGAAAATCATCTGGAACCGGCTGTCCATATGCAGCGCGTCCAGGCCGCCCTCCGTGATCTTCAGGAACTTCAACGCGTTCAGCACACAGATTCCGCCGATCAGGCACGCGAAGAAGATCATTTCTGCGCGCAAGTCCTTGGCGAACGTGCGCGTGCCGCAGAGCACCGTGACTGTCATGGCGAAGAAAAGCAGCGTCGCCGACGCCGCGAGCATGGCGTAGCGCGCTTCCGGTCCGAATTGCGATTGCACCAGCCACTGCAATATCCCATACACCATGCAAAACACCGCCAACGGCAACCACAAGCGCACCTGGCGACCGAAGAATCGCATGGCGCCCAGCAAGTACGCGATTGGCGCGGCCAGCGTCAGGCAGTGATTGACGACGCTCATCAGGCTCCAGGCGGGACCGCCTTCAACCAGTTGCAGGATGTAGGCCGCCGCGAGCAGCAGATTGCCCACGGCAAAGACGTCCATGCCCATTCTGTTGCCAGGCAGGCGACGGCTGATAAGCAGGAACATGCCGGAAAAGCACAGCAGATGTGCGCACAGCATGCCAACGAGGGTGGAGGCAACCATGAGAGGGACGTCGAGAGGGAATTCGACCGAAAACGCTCGGAATTGGCGATAAAGTAGCCGTCAGACATGTCGGTGCGGCAGATGTGCCGGCCGTTGTCCAGATGAATGACGCCGGGATAATACCGCCCATTCCCGTCACGAGGAGAAATCAAATGCCCACCACACTGCGAGCCATCCGCTCAGACATCACCAAGCTTCAAGTGGAGGCGATCGTCAATGCCGCCAACTCCTCATTGCTGGGCGGTGGCGGCGTGGATGGCGCGATTCATCGTGCCGCGGGACCGGATCTGGTGCACGAGTGCCGGCTGCTTGGCGGCTGCAAGACGGGCGATGCGAAGGTGACCGGCGGATATCGCCTGCCCTCGCGCTTCATCATTCACACGGTAGGTTCGGTTTGGCGGGGTGGGGAAAACGGGGAACCGGCACTCTTGGCAAGTTGTTATCAACGCTGCATTGCGCTGGCCGAGGAAAAAGGCGTGGCTTCGATTGCGTTTCCGAGTATCAGCACCGGCATCTATGGCTATCCCATTGATTTGGCGGCGCAGGTCGCGGTCGATACCGTTCGTGTAAGCCTGTCGAGGGATTCGTCAATTCAAGAGGTCATCTTCTGCTGCTTTTCGGACGCAGACCTGAGTCACTACGAGCGAGTTCTAAACCGGCCACCTGAATGACGCGACGCGAGGAGGCGGCCGCTCTGCCGTCTGCCACCGATTGCCTGGCCACGGGATCGCCGCTCATCGACGCCTTTCAGTTCCGCCGGCCTAATCCCGTCGCCGCCACACGCTAGCCAGCCACGGCTGCTGCTCGCGCGGCAGTCCGTCGGGCCGGTAGTAGTGCTCAAGCTCGTCGAAACCCGCGGCCTCCATCAGCGCACGCCAGCCTTCCAGATCGTGATAAGCCCCGTAGCGCCCGCGATTCCAGCCTTCCTGGTTGCCGCCCCGGGGATTGGAACTGAACAACACGCCGCGCGGCCGCAGCGCTGCCCGCAGTTCCTTGAGCACGCGCGGCAGTTCCTGCCCCGGCACGTGAAATAGCACGGCGTTGGCGAAAATGCCGTCAAAGCGCGATGCCGGCAGCTGGAGCCGCAGAAAGTCCTGCTCCCAGACCTCGCACCCGCTTGCCGCGCGCGCCATTTCCACGAAGCGCGGCGTGCCATCCAGGCCCACGGGCCGGTGTCCCATTGCCAGAAAGGTCTTCAGATCGCGCCCCGGACCGCAACCCAGATCCAGGATGTCATAGGGCGGCTCGCCGTCGATGTGCCGCAGCAAGGCGGCGATGTTCTGGCTGACGTCATGGTCCCGCGTGCCGGCCTGGAAGGAATCGGCGTTCTCTTCGTAATGGGCGAGCGTCAGGGACGTGATCTTGGCGAGGTCTTCGGGATCCAGGTGCATGGGGCGATTGTGCATCAAAGGGCGCGGGACGGGGAGACGAGGCGCGCCGTCCCCCGGGGAACGGCCGCGGCTTGCGATCAAGGGAACAGCCGCGCATTGCGCTCAGTGGGGAACGGCCGCAGGTTGCGCGCCATGCCGAACGGTCGCGCGTCACGCTGCATCGGTACCGCCGCGCCTCGCGCTTGGGAGACCGGCCGCGCCTGACGCTCAAGGAAACGGCCGCGCCTTGATGAAGTCGATCAGCGCCTTCAGCGGCGACGGCACCAAGCGGCGTCCCGAGTAGTACAGAAATGGTCCCGAAAACTGCGGCCACCACGGTTCCAGCACGGGCTCCAGCGCGCCGCTTGCGAAGTGCGGGCGCAGCCAGTCTTCGAACAGATACATGACGCCCGCCCCCGCGATGGCCGCGTCCACGG
>DMTA01000354.1:21330-21565 GCA_003454835.1 Achromobacter sp.
TCCACGGCGAGGTCCACCGCGCCGCCAATCTGCACGACCAGGGGCCGGACGCATCGATGCGCACGGATTCTCCGTTTTGCTCGAAATCCCATGCCGGCATCGCCCCGCTGGGAAAGCGGCCGCGCAGGCAGGCGTGCCGCATCAGGTCTTCGGGATGCGCGGGTCGCCCGCGCCGGTTCAGGTAGTCGGGCGAGGCGCCGGCTGCAAAGCGCTGCACGCGCGGGCCGATGGGCAC
>DMTA01000191.1:0-205 GCA_003454835.1 Achromobacter sp.
AGAAAAAACTATCCGACTCCCTGCGCTTAACACGCCCTCACCAGGCGGGGCGGCGCGGATCCGGCTCCGCCGGTCCGCAGTCCGCGCCCCTGGGGGGGGCGCCGTAGGCGCTTGGGGGGGCTCCATACGGTGGCTCCGCCAGTCCGCCTGCCGCGACCCTGGCGGAAGCGCCGCAGGCGCTCGGGGGGGGTCAATTCCTCAAGGG
>DMTA01000191.1:357-4326 GCA_003454835.1 Achromobacter sp.
CAGGCGCTCGGGGGGGATCAATTCCTCAAGGGTTTGCCGGTTTCCAGGGTGTGGCGGATGCGCGCCTGGGTTTCGGGCGTGCGCAAGAGCGCCACGAATTCCTTACGTTCGACGGCCAGCAGCCACTCCTCGTCGACCTTCGTGCCGGTCTCGACCTCGCCGCCGCACAGTGCAACCGCCGCGCTGCGCGCCACGCGGTAATCGTGGGCGCTGATCATGCCGCCTTCGCGCATGTTGACCAACACCATCTCGAAATTGGCGATGCCGTTGCGGCCGGCCACCGGCACGTTCTGCAAGCGTGCGGGCGGGGTGTAGCCGGCCTGCGCCGCGGCACGCGCCTGGCCGATGGCCACGTAGAGCAGTTCGCCGGGATGGAACAGCACGATGTCGTGCTCGCGCGCAAAGCCGGCCTCGATGGCTTCCAGCCCGCTCTTGGCGACCTGAGCCATGGCAATCGTCTGGAAGACCGGTTGCAGATACGGGAAGACCTCGCCCGGCGTGGCCGTCTTGGCCGCCAGCGCCGCAGCACGCGCGGCGAATTCCTTGCTGCCGCCACCCGCGGGGATCAGGCCCACGCCAGCCTCGACGAGGCCGATGTAGCTTTCCAGCGCCAGCACGCGGTGCGAGGCGTGCATCAGGAATTCGCAGCCGCCGCCCAGCGCCATGCCCTGCACGGCCGCCACCGTTGGAATCTGCGCGTATTTGAACGACTGCGAGGCGCGCTGGAATTTTTCGACCGTGGCTTCCAGCATGTCCCATTGGCCCGCCGCGCAGGCTTCAACCACCTGCTGCAGGTTGGCGCCGACTGCGAAAGGCGCGTCGTGCCAGATGACCAGACCATCGAATTCGCGTTCGGCCTTGGCCACCGCTTGCAGCACGCCTTCCAGCACTTCGGCGCCCAGCGTGTGGTTGCGCGACGTGACGGACAGGATGGCGATGCCGGCGTCGACCTGCGGCAGGTTCCACAGACGCACGCCTTCGTTTTCCCAGACGGTGACGCCGCGGTCGTCGGGGGCTTCGCCCACGACGCGTTCCGGGAACAGCTGGCGCGCGTACACCGGCAACGTGGAGCGCGGGTGCAGCTTGCCGGTGCGCGCGGAATACGAACCCTCGGGCGCATGCACACCCTGGCGGTTGGACTCCAGCACCCAGGCGGGCAGGGGCGTGTCGCTCATGGCGCGGCCGGCGGCGATGTCCTCGGCGACGGCGGCGGCAATCGCCTGCCAGCCCGCGGCCTGCCACGTTTCAAACGGGCCTTGCGACCAGCCAAAGCCCCAACGCATGGCCAGGTCCAGATCGCGCGCGTTGTCGGCCACGTGCTCGAGCTGCACGGCGCTGTAGTGGAAGATGTCGCGGAACAGGCTCCACAGGAATTGCGCCTGCGGATGGTCGCTGGCGCGCAGCGCGGCAAAGCGTTTGGCCGGATCGCGTTCCTTGAGCAGCGCCGCAACCTCGTCGGCCAGCTTGCCCGTGCCAGGCGCGTAATCCTGCTTTTTCAGATCCAGCACCTGGATTTCGCGGCCCTGCTTGCGATAGACGCCCGCGCCGGTCTTCTGGCCGAGCGCGCCCTTGGAAATCAGCGCAGACAGCCATTCGGGCAGCGCGAAGTATTGGTGCCACGGATCGTCGGGGAGGTTCTTTTCCATCGTGCCCACGACGTGGGCCAGCGTATCCAGACCGACCACGTCGGCGGTGCGGTACGTGGCGCTCTTGGGGCGGCCGATCTTGGGGCCGGTCAGCGCGTCGACTTCGTCGAAGGCCAGACCCAGGCGCGCGGTGTGGTGCATGGCGGCCAGGATCGAGAACACGCCGATGCGGTTGGCCACGAAGTTGGGGGTATCCAGCGCGCGGATCACGCCCTTGCCCAGCGCAGACGTCAGCCAGGTTTCCAACTGGTCCAGCACGGCCGGTTGCGTGTGCGACGTGGCGATGATTTCCACCAGGCGCATGTAGCGCGGCGGATTGAAGAAATGGATGCCGCAGAAGCGGTCGCGCAGCCCGGCGGGCAGCGCATTGGCCAGCGCGTCGATGGACAGGCCGGAGGTGTTGGAGGCAACGATGGCGCCGGGCGCGACATGCGAGGCAATGCGTTCGTAGAGCGCCGTTTTCCAGTCCATGCGCTCGGCGATGGCTTCGATGATGAGGTCGCAGCCTTGCAGGCGCTCCAGGTCGTCATCGTAGTTGGCGGGCGTAATCAGGGCGAGGCGGGATGCGCCGGCCAGCGGCGCGGGTTCCAGCTTCTTGAGACCGGCCAGCGCCTTCTTGACGATGCCGTTGCGGTCGCCTTCGCGGGCGGCCAGGTCGAACAGCGTGACCGGCACGCCGGCATTGGCCAGGTGGGCGGCGATCTGCGCGCCCATGACGCCGGCACCCAGCACGGCGACGTGTTTGACGACGAACTTGCTCAAGGGAGTCTCCTGAAAAGGCGGGCGGACGGCGCGCGGCCGTCCGCCCGTTCACGGCTAGAAGCGGGACGAGAGCTGCAGGCCGAGGATGTGGCCGCTGCTGTCATAGGAGCCCGCGACGCGGCCCTTGGTGGCCTGGCTGCCGGACGTGGTGTCGATGTCCGTCTTGCGCAGGTACAGGTAGGTGTAGCCGACGTCGATCGTGGTGGACTTCGTGGCGGCCCATTGCACGCCGGTCGAGAACCAGTAACGATCGTTGTCGGGCAGGGACGTGGGACGGTCGGCGGCATCGTGCACCGGCGATTGGTCGAAGGCCAGGCCGAACTTCCACTTCCAGGCGGGGGCGAACTTGTAGTTGGTGCCCACGGCAACGCGCCATGTATCGCGGAAGTTGAGCGGCAGCACATCGTCACGCGCGCCCGGACCCGAGTTCTTGATCTTCAACTGGGGGATGCTGCTCCAGCCTGTCCAGGACACGTCGCCCAGCAGTTCCCACTTTTCGTTGAGCTGGTGCGTGGCGCTCAGAATCAGCGTGTCGGGCAAGTCGACATTGGCCTTGGCGTCAAACGACACGGACTGGCCGGTCGGGCCGATGTTGTCGATGTCGGTGTCGCCCTTGGCCGAGTGCTTGATCTTTGAGCGATACGACAGGCCGATGCGCGTGTCTTCGGTGGGTTGCAGCATGAAACCGACGTTCCAGCCCCACGCGTCGCCCTTCAGATTCAGGTCCGCGTCGCCATTCGTGGCCAGCGGCAGGCCGGCGATGGGCACGACGGTCTTTTTCTTGTAGGTCGCATCGATGTGCTGCCAGTTCACGCCAAAGCCCATCGAAAACTTCTCGTTGACCTTGTAGGCGATGGACGGGTTGACGTTGATGGTCTTGATGTCGAACTTGTTCGAGTGGTACTGGCCGACCCAGCCGTCGTCGTATTCGGTCATCAGGCCGAAGGGGGCGCCGATGCCAAGCCCGATGTACCACTGCTCGTTCAGTTGCCAAGAGGCATAGATGTTGGGCACGACGCCCAGGTGGCCCGCGTCCCCGCCATTACCGCCGGTGGGAACCGAACCGTTCAAGCCTGATCCGGGGATGCCGGGCACGCTGGGGTTGCGGCTGTTGCCGTTGTCCGAAAACTTGAACGACGGTTTGATCAGGTTTACCCCGCCGGAGAAATTGAGCCCTGGCAGATAGGTCAAGCCTGCCGGGTTGAAATACATGATGCTGGCATTCTCCGGGTTTGCCGCCGAGCCGGCATACGCGTTGCCCAGGCCGCTGGCGTTCTGCTCCAAGAGCTGAAAGCCGGCAGCGTAGGACGTTGCGGACGCGCCCAGGCCGACCAGGATGGCCGACAGGGTGCTCAGGGACAATGGACGTCTGCGCATGGTACTGACTCCTCGAGTTGAATGTGTGTCTCTTTTCCACTGCCGGCCTGGATCTGCCGGTCTATTCGGCGCGAATCGCTGTGCTGCCGTGCTGCTTGGTGCTGCCATCTTCGTAATGCAATGGGCCTCCCGTGAAAGGCGCGAAGCCCGTCCCAAAAATCACGCCGGCGTCGGCCAGGTCGGC
>DMTA01000189.1 GCA_003454835.1 Achromobacter sp.
GATACAAGGTGTCTGACACCCCTACGAGACCGCCTTCGCATTGCGAACACGTAACTGGGGAGTCAGACACCGACCCACATCGTCTTAGATTCAGCCGATGTCAGACACGCGGAAGGGTAAAATGCCCTTTCCCGCACTTCACGCGCCCCGCCCCAGCGGGGCGCTTTGCCTTTCCCCATGTCCGAAAAAACTCACGACATCCGCCCCGGCCAGTCGATCGAACTGCTCAAGGCCCTGCACATCCTGACCCGCGATGGCAAGATGAACCAGGACAGCCGCCGCAAGCTCAAGCAGGTCTACCACCTGTTCCAGTTCATCGAGCCGCTGCTCAAGGATGTCCAAGCGCAACGCGGCGCCGTCACCCTCGCCGACCACGGCGCGGGCAAGTCGTATCTGGGATTCATCCTGTACGACCTGTTCTTCAAGGAGCAGCCCGAAGCGCTGAAGAACGGCTCGCATATCTACGGCATCGAAACGCGGGAAGAACTGGTGAAGTCGTCAGAGGAACTGGCCAAGCGGCTGGGCTTTGGCGGCATGTCGTTCCTGAATCTGTCGGTGGCAGAGTCGATCACCTCGAACAAGCTTCCCGCGTCGATTGACGTCGTCACCGCCCTGCACGCCTGCAACACCGCCACCGACGACGCGATTCATTTTGCGTTGGAGAAGAAGGCCAAATACATCGTGGTCGTACCTTGCTGCCAGGCGGAAGTGGCTTCGGTACTGCGGAAAAACAAGGCAAAGGCGCTGGCTGATCCGCTGGCGGAAATCTGGCGGCATCCGCTGCATACGCGGGAGTTTGGTAGCCAGATTACGAATGTGCTGCGCTGCCTGCAGCTTGAGGCGCATGGCTATCAGGTCAGCGTGACCGAACTGGTCGGCTGGGAGCACTCGATGAAGAATGAGCTGATCATTGCGCAACACAAGAATCTGCCGACCCGCAAGCCGGCTGAGCGGCTGACGGAGATGTTGGAGCGGATCGGGTTGCAGGAGTTGAAGGATCGGTTTTTCTTGCCGCAAGTTGCATAACAGTCGAAATAACCACCTGCAACAATGGATTTCCCCCACTACCTTGATCGTCTCCGTGAAATTTGCGACGCGCACGGGCATACGCTAAACCTCAAACCGGGTGCCGCGGATTCGCAGGCGAAAGCGGTGGAGGCGGATCTTGGCTTCCCCATCGCAGCGGACCTCAAGCAGGCTTGGCTACTGGCCAATGGGGCCGAGCGCGATGCGCCGGTATTCATGCGGCCCGGCTACCTGACAGCCTATGATTTTTTGACGCTTGAAGCAGCAATGGCCAAGCGATCCGGTATGGCGGATCGAGCGCCGCGATATGCAGGATTCGATGAACCTGAGCCGAGAGATCGGCGCATCAGGGAAGGCTGGTTTCACGATGGCTGGTTACCCTTCGCCAGCTTTGGCGGCGCAACGCTGATGCTGATGGTCGACCATTCGCCGAGCGAGGCCGGCACGCCGGGGCAGATCATCGCATTTACCCATGACCCGGACCAGATCACATGGGTGGCGCCGAGTTTTGCGGCGCTGTTGACGCGGTCAATCGCCGAGATCGAGGCCGATCCGGAGGAGTTTCTTGGGGACTATTAAGACGGGAAATCGATGAGCCCCCACGAGACTGAGTGCGCGAAATGCTGATGATCCTTATCTTCCCCCTTGCATTCGTGTGCGTCCTGGCGACCTGGCTAGCGTGTGTTGCAAAGGGACGCT
Organism: Achromobacter sp.; assembly: GCA_003454835.1. Classification (GTDB taxonomy): domain Bacteria; phylum Pseudomonadota; class Gammaproteobacteria; order Burkholderiales; family Burkholderiaceae_B; genus Achromobacter. Next base: position 1,726 of record DMTA01000189.1, read on the forward strand.
CGGTAAAAGCAGCGCCGCCCGCGCTTTCCGCCGCTCTCGTGGCGTTGGTCGCTTGCTATGTCATGGGACTGCTGGTGATATCCATGGACCCATGGTTCGACGACAACGGCGTACCTGAATTCATCTCCTGGAAATATCGTTGGGCATGGGCGGCAGAGACCGCGGGCTGGCTCGCAATTGTCATCCTGCCTGCGGTTCTCGGACTTCGGGCAGCCTTCCTTTCGCGCGCTCAGCGTCAGGAAAGCCCCCGGTAACCAGCGCGGAGCAAACGTCTCCGTGCATCTCTCAGCGCAAGACGGATCGTTCTTTTCTGTCAGGTTGTTTGGAGGTGCACGCCGTCGGATCGGCTGCGGCTCTCCGCCAAATCGTTCAATTGGTCTTGAACCATGCCCATTGCAATGGGCGGAAACACGACACACCACATATTGAACCGTTTCATGGATCGACGGCTGGACGAACCGCGCTGGGACGACGCATCTCGCACAGCGCTGCCCAGCGACCACAGGAGGAGTGGTGCAGACACCGGCGCCAGCAGAAAAAACAGAGCGCCAGCACGCGGGGTGAATAGTTTCGACGACGGGTGGACGAAAGCCATTTCGCCAAAAATCCGGTAGAACCAACGGGTTGATGCGATCAAGCCCACGGCGAATGCGGCGGTCAGGCCAACTAGGACTAAGAAGAGCACCGGAATGCCGAGTGCGATGAGGAAAATTTGTGGTGGCCAAATACTTCCTAAGGCCATCCCGACACCCGCGGCCGACCAAAGCAAAACGCCAACCCATCTTACGTTTTTACCGCGACGATGTTCGGGCTTGAGCGGACAGTATCGCGCTTTCGGGGGAGCATCAAATCCTGTCCGAACCGTTAACAGCAGGACTAGTGCAATCCCCATTGCGATTGCGCTAACTAATACCCCATAGCCGGCGGTAATGAATTCATAGACGAATCCGGCCTGACTGAGGCCTGCATAATAATGAATCATTTCACTAACCGATACCACGACAAAGGCGCTTCCAAATGCATAGCGATCGACCGCTACGCTGGCAACCATGAGCGTAAGAGCAAATAAGAAAGCCGTTCTCATCATGCTCCCACTGAACTTCATAAAAGACAAAGTCAGAGCTTCGAGAAGGTTGTCAACCGGCGCGTCCACGCTCAGCCAAACAGCCAGATAGCCGGCCATGCATATCGCGGACAGCAGAATCATGCGCGGTATCGTCCTGGTGCTCGCGATCAGCATGCCGAGGAGGAAACCGGAGATGGTTCCGGCTTGAGCCAACTGTTCCGCTGAGTCGGACGAGAAAAGCATTGCGTAAGGAAAAGGACGGATCCGAGGCGTCGATTCCATGAATACGGCGAATGCAAACGCCGTAAGCATCCAAACGACGATTAACGCCCAAAAGCGGTATGTACTGGCGAGGTCCGCGAACGTCCAGCGCACGGAAGCTGATTCTGATTTCATGAATGGCACAGGGTGGTTGTAAGAAGATGCCTGTATGAAACCACTGCGCCAGTCACTACGGAAATAAGTCGCCTTCGAAAATGGTGGACGCCGCCTTTAGACTGAGCTGTCGGCAAGGCGTGACCTTTGCCACTCGCGCACCCCGATCGACAGCGGGGCGCGGGCTTTACGAAAGAGGAAACTTGTTGCTAGGTGGCTTGTTGTGAAGATTCGGAATCAGAGTCGGCTTGGCCCTCTGCCAATTCATTCATCTGTTCCTGCACCATGCCCATGGCGACCGGCGGAAACACGACGCACCACGCATTGAACCATCCCATGGATCGGCGGTTTGAAGAAGGTCGCTGCGCTCTGGCCTCACGAAGAACGATGCCCAGCGTTAACAGAAGGATGGGAGTGGCGAGCGGCGCCAACAGGAAAAACACTAGCGCCGCTCTCGGCGTGAACAGTTTCGAAGATTGGTAGATATACGCCACTTCGCCATGAATGGAGTAGATCCAGTAAGCTGACGCAACTAACCCAATCACTAACGCAACCAACAGTGGCGTGCTCCAGTATAAGAATGGGTTCAGGGGTATTGGCGCCAGCACGCCCAGCCAGGTCACCGCACCAATGGCGAGCCAGGGCAAGGCAGTGAGCACGGATACGGTAGCCCCAACCCGCGTTTGCGGTTTGCGCGGCCGGTGCCGGATCGCGGGTGCTTCGTCGAACAGGCGGCAACGCGCCGATGCCAGAGATAACAACGCGAGCGTCAAAGCCGCAATGCCCACCAGCATCGCAGTGCCATCGTTACCAATCGTGCTGACGATGCGCAAAGCGGCATGCGTAATTCCCGAGTCGTTAATCCTTTCGAATACGGTCAATAAAGCGAATGCGGCAGCAAACGCGAACCGGTCGGTCATCATCCCTGCAAGATAGACTGCTATTGCAAAGGCGAGAGCCGACCTGACGACTTGCCCGAAAAAAAGCAAAGCCATGCCAACCCCGACTCCCAGACTCGGCAAGGCTAGCCAAGCAGCGACATGGCAGACCACACATACCGCAACAAGCGCAGCTAGACATTTTGTTGTCTTGGTGCGCACGAGCAACATGCCGAGCAGAAGTCCAAAGGCGTTTCCACTAAACCAGATGTGAAAAAAGAAATCTCTCGAAATAAACGTCGCATCTTCGAATGATGGGAGTGAAGGCAACGTGTAGACGAACATCGCCACCCCAAACGCCGCAGCATTAAGAGCGCCGATCAGCGCCCAAAATCGATATGTACTGGCAAGGTCCGCGAACGTCCAGCGCATGGCAACAGGTTCTGATTGCATAAGTACCGCCAAGTTCGAATTTGAGAAAATGCCAAAAAAAAAGGCCGTGACTTTCGCCACGGCCCTAGATAACGGCTAAATGCGTCACCCTACCTATGCCCCAACTTTGAACGCGAGTTAGCCGCCGCTGTTTTATCCAAATTACTGGCCGCAGACCATCATGAACTCTGAAGCTGCCGTTCTACAGCGAGCGCTCGCTGGAAACGGAATATGGATTTAGCAGCGTTTCCACCTGCAGCACATCGAATGCTGCAGGCGTATGAAACCACCGCGCCATTCATTACGGAAATAAGACTACTTCGAATTTTTGAGGAAAACTGGCTGACGGCTTGTCATGGGCGATCGGCTTTGGAGGGATAACTCGCCGAACGCGTTATTCAAAATGCGAGCATTTGGATATTCTGGCCATCGCGCCGCCGCGCGGCTGATGCGAGAAAAGAAGACACCCCACTCTCAATCACCGCCCCGACGGATCCAGGACTTCCCAGGAGGTGTCCCATCAGCGCAATGCGAGTGACCGTGGCCGGCTGATCACTTAATTCCCGCCGTGTTCTGCCGTAACCCATTCGGAAATGTCCAATGGGGCAGGCGGTCGGTGCAACCAGGAACCCGCCCCTCTGCAAACTCCTGAATTCCGTCCCTCGCTCAAGACCTTCCGGAAAGTCGGCCCCAGGAAGTCACTGCGTGAAGTTCCGACGGAACGACCGAGCACGATCCGCTAACGCCCGCCGGACCATGCGAGCGGCCTTCGACGTTGCATCGTCCGAGCCAACCGTCCACTTCCCAATCGGTGAGAGACGGCTATTACTAAAAAGACCTGAAGCAATCCCAGTTTTAGGGAGTGTTCGGTCACAAGAATCCGGGAAAGCCGTCGTGTCAGTTCGTGAACCCAAGCCCAACCCCCTAAACCCCTTCCCGCGTATAGCCATCGTGGTCGCACTCGCAGCCGCCACGACGCCAAGCGCCAGCGCCTGGGCTGCCCGGGACTGGTTCGACCCGCTGACTTGGGGCGGCGCCGTGCCAAGCGCCAGCGTCGATGCTTCGGTGCGGGGTAGCGAGGCGGTCACCCTCAACGGCGCGGGCACAGCTCGGAATGTGAACATCGGCCAATCCCAGTTGGGCCTGCTCGACATCGCAGGCGCGGCGGCGCGGCTGGATGCCGGCCAGGTCCTTACCGGCTATAACGGCGGCGATGGCACACTGACTGTTCGCGACGGCGCCCACCTGGAAACGAGGTACATGGAGTCGGCCTCAACGGTCGGCTCCACGGCCAGGCTCGAGTTCGCAAACGGCGCCACGGTGAAGTCCGCAGACTTCAGTCTGGCCGGCTCGGGGCTGGCAATCCTTTCGATCAGCGGCGCCTCCACGCTGTCGACCGCCAAGGCCGTTCTGGGCGAGTGGGGTTCGGGAGACGCAACGGTCACGATCGCGGGCCCGGGGTCATCCTGGACAAACACGGGCAACATGAGCATCGCCGGGTTCTCCGTCGCGAGGATAACCGTGTCCGGAGGCGGCGCGCTCTACACGAACGCCGGCGCCACGCTTTCCAGCAACCATCCAAGCTCGGACGCTACCGTCAACCTGACAGGCGCCGGTAGCGAATGGCGTTCGGGTGGCGGCATTGTCGTGGGCAATCTTGGCAAGGCTAACGTCACCGTGACCGACGGGGCTCGCCTGTCGGCGCCGAGTATTGTGCTCGCGGCGTCGCCCGGTTCTACCGGCACACTCGTCGTCGGCGGCAACGACGTGACGCCCGCGGCGGGCGGCTTTCTGGATGCGGGCGCCATTACGTTCGGTGCTGGCACCGGCAAAGTGCTCTTCAATTTCACCGGCCCTGCCGTCACGTACGCGGGCACGTTTTCGGGTGCCGGCGACCTGCGCGTGGCCGCCGGCGACGTGGTGTTGACCGGCAACAGCACCAGCAACGTCAACCCGCTGCTCAATCCGCGAATATTCGTCGATGGCGGATCGCTAACCGTGAACGGTGTGCTTCCCGGCGCCATCGCAGTGGCCAGCGGCGCGCGGCTGAGCGGCGGCGGCACGGTCGGCGCAACCACGTTGTCGAGCGACGCTATTCTCGCCCCTGGCGGTCTGCGCGCGCTCATGGTCAATGGCGACCTCACGTTCTCGCCCAACGCCGTCTTGCAGGTAATGGCCGCGGCGGACGGCAAGAGCGGCCGCGTGGCCGTCAATGGCGCCGCCACGCTAACAGGCGCCACCGTGCAGGTTGCGGCAGCGCCCGGGAACTACGCCGAGTTCACGACGTACGACATTCTGCGAGCGAGCGGCACCTTCAACGGCACGCGCTTCACCGGCGTATCGGCCGATCTCGCCTACCTGACGCCTTCCCTCAGTTATTCCGCCAATGACCAGGACGCGCAGTTGACGCTGACACGCAAGCAGGTCCCGCCTGGCACCAACCCTGTCACGCCCGTGCAACCGGAGCCTGGCATCACGGCTCCCCCGCCACAGCCGAATCCGGTCGACGCCCAGCCTACACGGCCGATCCGCTTTGCCGATCTGGTCTCAGGCCGCAATGCCATTGCCATCGCCAATGCGATCGACAGCATGCCCGCGGACAACGAGGTCTACCGTCACGCACTCAGCCTGCCCAACGGCGCACCGCAGTCGTTCTTCTCCGCGCTTTCCGGCGAATCCCATGCCAGCGCCATCGGCGCATTGCAGGGAGCGGGCGGACAGGCGCGCAGCGTGCCGCTGGCGCACCTTCGCGCAAACCTAGGCGCCGGCCTGCGCGCGGGTTCACCGACCGCATCCGTGGGGACAAGCGACGTGGCGCCGGCCTCGTCAGTCCTGCCGACATCCGCCGCGCAACCGGCATGGGCCGAGCTGGTCGGCAACTGGCAGCGGTTCGGCGCCTCAAAGGACACCTCGGAAGTTCGCGTGCACACGGGCGGGGTGTTCGCCGGCACGGACGGTGCGATCGGCTCAGGCTGGCGCCTGGGCGGCGCCGTGGGCTACACCGACAGCAAACTGCGTACGAACGGTGTCGACGGCAAGACCGATATCGCGAGCTACAGCGCCATCGTTTACGGCGGCAAAGCGTTCGACGCCGGCGCCGGGAAGCTCAATCTTCTGTTGGGCGGCTCGTACACCTGGCACGACATCAACAGCAAACGCCGCATCGCCATGGGCGGGCTCGATCAGACGCTACGCGCCGATTACGCCGGCAACACGACGCAGCTCTTCACCGAATTGGGGTATGCCATGGCTGCGGGACATTCACTCTCGGTGGAACCGTACGCGGGCCTGGCCTGGGCCAATCTTCGCAGCCGCGCGTTCCAGGAAAGCGGCGGCAGCGCCGCGCTCTCGGGCGCCAGCCAGAGCAACCAGACCACCACCACCACGCTGGGTGCGCGCGCCCGCCAGGCGCTGACGTGGGACAAGTTTGAGGGTTCGATTACGGCCGGCGCCGGCTGGCGCCATGCCTTCGGCGATCTGAACCCCACAACGAAGATGGCTTTCGACGCGGGCAACGCGTTTACGGTTGCCGGCGCCCCGATTGCCCGCAACGCGGCGCTGCTTGAAGCCGGCTTGGAGACCGCTATGGGTCGCAGCGGCACCGTCGGCCTGAGCTACGCCGGCCAGTTCGGCTCGGACACCCAGGACCACAGCGCCACGCTGGCCGCGCGCTGGGCATTCTAGCGGCGCGGAGCAGTCCAGGCCGCCAGCGTCGTTACGCGCTGCGCCGGCTTGGACTTCTTCAGAAGAGCGCGCGATGTGACATGCACGTCCAGCCCCGCGCCGATCCCCGCAACCCTAGGTCGGAGAATGTCGTGGCAGTGTCGCCGCCGCGGCTGTGCAACGCTGCCAAACCGCCGCTTTCAGCAAAGCTGTCGGTGTGCAGATTGACATAGGCCAGGTTGACGAAGGGCTACAAAGTCGTCGGGCCGTCGCTCAGTCGATAGCCCAGTTCGGCGAAGGCCTGCGCCGTGTTGGCGCGATAGTCCGCCTTCATGCGCCCGCCCACCGCGGCGACGTTCACGTCGCGGCCGACATCAATCCCCGGAACTCCGGCGCAACCGATCAGAAGACTCTTTATTCAAACGCTTTGCTTCGTCTTCCGCGTAGTCTTCCTCGCCCGATTCATACTGGCCTTCATAGCCGCAGCTGCTGCGGAGCAATCCGCACTCGCCGACGACCGAGCACCCCGAACTGAGCGCGGCAAGAAACAACACAACACCGTACCGGCTTAACGTTTGAATCGACATATCGCTCCTTGAAAGTGGTCTGGCATTCGTGAGACATAGGATGCCATTACGCATCGCGGAAGATGTGTCGGCCGGCCGGCCGCAGCGTTTCGAATTGTCTCCGCCTGTAGGGCGTCAGTTGCCCACGTCCCCGCGCAGTCAAAGATGCCGATGGCTGCAGCCCATAACCTGCCCTGTCAGTTCTCCGAGCAAGCCTGCCAGTCCTTCCGCACTTTCGCGATCCAGTCCTTCGCATCGCACCATCCGGAACCCCATCGCCATGGTGTAGTGCCAATCTAGTTCAAGAATCCGGTAACTGCGCCCACTTTGTTCGCAATGCCATTGGGCGGCCGGGTTCTCGTAGGCTTCGCCAATGTAATCGACGCCCGACTCGGCAGGCATCGGCGCGGCGGGTTCGTTCGATCCCGGCATGGTCGGGGCAGAAAGGTTTTCGCCGACCATGACGCTGGGCTTTGGTCCATCAAAAGCCAGCAGCATGATGGGGAAGTATCTGGGATCAGCGTCGTAGTCCTCTCTGACAGCGTCGCTCAAGTAAGGCCTTGCCGCCGGGCCGAGGCAGTAGTGGACGCTGTGCCATGACGCGTCTTCCTTGTCGAAGTTGTCGTCGTTCGTGGCGCGGTAGGGAATGGTGTCGCCATGCGCCGGCAAGACATACCCCCCTTCCAGCAGCCGCGCTTCCAATGCGAGCCAATCGGGCGGCGGCAGATGAAAGTCACGGGGGAAGATGAATTGGTGGTGTTCAGACATGAGCGGAAAATCCGAAGGCCGTGAGGGTTTGGCGATGTCAATTAATGGCGGGCGCGTGTTGAAGCGGTGATGCCGGAGTATTACAGAAACAGGTGTCCGGCAGTGTGACGATCAAGCCGCAGTGCATCGGCCTTCACTTCACCGCCGAATTCCCCCCGTCCGCAAACAACGCAGAACCCGTGACGAAACTCGACATCGGACTCGCCAGGAACAACGCGGCGGACGCAATCTCCTCGGGCCGCGCGATCCGCTTCATGGCATGCAGGCCCGCCGCCCATTCCTTCTGTGCGGTATTTCCGGCCATTGCAGTATCCGCGCCGCCGGGCAACAGCGCATTGGCGCGGATGCCTTTGTCGCCATAATCCGCGACGATTCCCTTGACCAGTCCCATCAAACCCGCCTTGGCCGCGCCGTAGGCTGCCATGCCGGGTAGACCCACGCTGGTGCCGACAAAACTGGAGGTGAAGATGATTGCGCCGCCACCGCGCGCCAGCATGGCTGGGATCTGATGGGCGCTGCCCAGAAAGGCAGCATTGAGGTTGATGGCGAGGGTTGCTTGCCAGTCGGCGTAGCTTATGTCGGCCAACGGCGCGATCGGACCCGTGGCGCCCGCGTTGTTGAAGGCGATGTCCAGACCACCGAACGCCGTGTGCGCTTCAGCAATCAAGCGCACATGCGTGCCGGGGTGGCTGGCGTCGCCCGCAACCGTCTTCACTCTGCCGCCCTGCGCGCGGATGCGGGCCGCCACCTCTTCCAGCGCCGACTCGCCTCTGGCGTTCAAGACAACGTCCGCGCCTTCAGCGCTGAACAGCAGCGCGGCGGCGCGACCGATTCCTGATGATGCGCCAGTGATGATGGCGACTTTTCCTTGCAACAGGCTCATGATGGATCTCCGAGATGAATGGATTGCCATCATTCTCGGGATCGGACGATGGGGCAGCTATCCGGATCTTGCGTTCTCGTCGCGGGCCCGCGTTTGGCATTTGGCTTGCGGGTGTGCGAATGCAGCGCTGCGGCAATGCGTCGGTGTCAGACACCCGTGAAAGAATCGCCACTCACATGCCAGGCCAATTCGGGGGTGTCAGACACCTGGGAAGCATGTCGGCGCCTCTCAGCGGTGTCAGGTAATGGTGCCGGAACGCAGCCGCATCCCATGTGCGGTACGTCCACAAAAGGTAGACAATGTTTGGCGTAGCGCGACCAAGGCCGTCCGCCCGGGCACGCCCCAATCACACATCGAATTCCCGCACACCCGATAGCCGAACGAATGGAGCGAATCCATGCGCGCTTTCGTACAGAAACCCAAGGCGGCGCTTCACAACGCGTCGACGGCAAGCCGTACAGGCGCGGCGGCGGGTAATCGTACGGCGGGGCGTGAGGCTGGCGGGAAAGCCGAGAGCCGTCAAGGCCACCCAATTGCACCCTCTGCGCACGATCTGAATGCGATCTCCATCCATCCCCCCGAAGCCCGCCTTGCAATCACCACGCCCAGCGATGCGTCGGAGCAGGAAGCGCATCGGGTGTCCGAACACGTAATGCGAATGCCGCCGCCCTTGACCGGCGGCGATCCGTTGCCGGGTTGTTCGCCGCCAGCGCTACGTCCGGTTGACGTGCGAGGCGCGGCATCGATACGCGAGTCGCCGCGATTGACGGACGTTCTGGCGGCCCCGGGCCAACCGCTTGATGCCATCACGCAGGCTTTCATGGAATCGCGCTTCCGCAGAAGTTTCAGTCACGTCCAACTGCATTCGGACGCGGGGGCTGCGGCATCGGCGCAGGCCGTCCAGGCGCGCGCGTTCACCGTCGGCCATCACGTCATGCTGGGCGCGGGAGAATACGCACCGGGCACGTCAGCTGGCCGAGCGCTTTTGGCGCACGAACTTGCGCACGTGGTTCAGCAGTCGTCGATGGGTTCGCACGCCCCTCGCCTGATCCAGCGTGAGCCTACCGGCCCGACGTACGGCAATCTGCCGCGCGAGGCGCCCGTGCCGGGATCCTGGCGCGACGTCGTGAAACTGAAGAACGTCAACGGCACATGGAAGGAAGTGGGAGGCCGTTACCCGGGGACGGCACGAGGCAACTACGACTTTGTCGTCAAGGACGGAGAGATCTTCGCGGTCAAAGCCAAGACCACGCCGGGTGCATTCGGGCACACCGAGGCGGCCCAAGGCGGGCGAGTCAACTATGCCGGACAAGTGAGATTCAACAAGCAGGGCCAACTCATGTCCTGGAACGACGGCTCGGGACATTACCGCCCCCTATCCAGCATCAAGACACCCGCCGTGGATGCAGGCCTGCCCGAGGGCGCCTTCAAACAACACCCGGAACTCGCGGGGCCGGTTCGCCCCAGAGACAAGCTGCCCCAACTCCCCGTCGAACAACCCGCCACCAAACCCCGCATTCCCGGCGAACGGCCCAAGGTCCCCGCCGGCCCGCCTCGGATGGAGGAATTCGAGCAACGCTTCGGCAAGAAAGCTGCGTCCGCGCCCGCCGCCACCACCGCCGCCTTGGCCGAGGAAGCCGGATCGGTCCTGAAAGTTCAAGGCCGCGCGGCCTCGGCGCTCAGCAAGATCGGCAGTGCAGCCGGCTGGGTCGCCGACTTTCTGATGCCCGGTCCGCAGGACGCGATCATGCTGATGGTGCAATTTGCGATGACCTACGCCGAGGCGCAGGAAGCGGCGCGCGCGGAAGGGATGCGCACGGGTTTCGGTCACGGCCTTGCCGCCGGATTGCTGCGGTTAAGCCGCAGCTGGATACGCGACAACCTCGCGCCCAAGGTCATCAGCCGCAGCGTCGCGAGCGAGGTGGCGGCGACCACCGGGTATCGCGAGAAAGGCGTGGTGCAAGGCCTGGTGGCGGGCATTTCATTTGCCGAGCGGCTCAATGCCGATCAGCGCAAGGCCCTGTTGAAAGAAGCCACGCGTGCCATGCGGGCCAAGGGCGACGACGTGACCCTGCGCGCACGCTGGGAGCGCGGCTACACCGCGTACGACATCATCGACCTGTCCGTCGCGCTGGCGCCGCGCATTGATGAAATTCTGGAGGAAGCGCGCAAGAACGAGGAACTACGCCAGGCAGCCGAAGAGTGGGAAAAGCTGAAGAAGTATGGGCCGCTTTTGCCACTGGCGCCGTTGTTCGAGCAGTAGCCGGTGTGGCATAGTCGCTGTGCCCTGCCCGACCGGTTCCCATCCATGCGCAACTCGCCCGATCCCTTCGCCCCGCCCCGCAAACAGCGCACTGCAAAATCCAATTCGCTGCTTTGGATTCTTGAACCGCTAGAGCGCGACGCAAGCTACACGCATCGCAAGATGTTCGGCGCCGACGCCGCGTATCTGGACGGCTTGCTCTATCTGATCGTCGCCGACCGGGACGACCCGTGGAACGGGGTCATGGTCTGCACGTCGCAGGAACGTCACGCGGCGCTTCTGGCGGACATTCCCGACCTCTTGCCGCATCCGGTGCTGGGCAAGTGGCTGTATTTGCCGCAGTCGACCGAATCTTTCGAATCGACTGCGGCGACGCTGGCGGGGCTGGCCGTCGCGCGCGATCCGCGTCTGGGGGTCGCGCCCAAGCCGAAGGCGCGGCGCAGCAAGGCGCGCACGATCGGCCAATAGGACGCCTGAACGCCTGCGCGTCAGTCCCCTACTCGCACCACCAGCTTCCCGAAGTTCTTCCCTTCGAGCAGACCGATCAGCGCTTCGGGCGCCTTTTCCAGACCGTCAACCACGTCTTCGCGCCAGCGCAGCTTGCCCTCGCGGATCCACTGACCGGCCACGCGCAGGAACTCGTCTTCCTGCTCCTTCGGAAAGTCGAACACGATGAAGCCCTTCATGGTGATGCGGCGGGAAAGGATCTCGCGCATGGTGGCGGGCAGGCGGTCCGGACCGCTGCGGTCGGACGGGCCGTCGTTGTAATTGGCGATCAGTCCGCACACCGGCACGCGAGCGAAGTCGTTCAGCAGGGGCAGAACGGCGTCCCATACGTGGCCGCTGACGTTTTCGAAGTAGACGTCGATGCCGTTCGGGCAGGCCTCGGCCAGCTTCTGCGCGAAATCCGGTGCGTGGTGATCCACGACCACGTCAAAGCCAAGCTCTTCCTTCACAAAGGCGCACTTCTCCGGCCCGCCCGCAATGCCTACGACGCGAGCGCCCTTGATGCGCGCGATCTGGCCAACGACCGAACCCACCGCGCCGCTCGCGGCGGCGACGACGACGGTTTCACCCGGTTTGGGCTGGCCGATGTTAAGCAGGCCGACGTAGGCCGTGAGGCCAGGCATGCCCAGCACGCCAAGGGCCGTCGAAGGCGGCGCAACGGCAGGATCGAGCCGACGCAGGCCAGTACCGTCGGACAGCGCGTAGCGTTGCCAGCCGGCAGACGACAGCACGATGTCGCCTTCACGCCAGTCGGGATGTCGCGACGTATGGACGCGGGCAACGGTGCCGCCAACCATCACGTCGCCGATCTCCATGGGCGTGGCGTAGGACTTTTCGTCGCTGACGCGCCAGCGCATGTAGGGATCGAGCGACAGGGTCTGGACCTCCAGCAGCAGCTGGCCGTCGGCCGGCTCGGGAATGGGCGCGCGTTCGACGCGGAAATCGCTGGCTTTGGGGCGGCCGACGGGCCGGGAGGCAAGGACGACGCGCAGGTTTTGGGGTTGAGTCATGGTGGATGGTTCCTTGAGTTGAGTCGGACATTTCGCGACAAGGGTCATCCTAGGCACGCGGACGGGTTACAGCTAGACTGATATCTCGCAAACCAGATTTCAGGTATTGATAATGTCAGCCGATTTCGAGCCCGCTCTCCTTCGCACCTTTATCGCCGTCTGCCGATACGGAAGCCTGAGCCGCGCCGCGGACCAAGCCGGCCGCGCGCAGTCTGCGCTAAGCACGCAGATCCGCCGGCTGGAGGAGATGGTGGGCAAGCGGCTACTGCATCGCACCGGCCGGGGGATGGCGCCCACCACCGAAGGCGAGGTGCTGCTCAGTTACGCCAACCGCATTCTCGCGCTGGGCGAGGCCGCCGCGGCGCGGCTGCGCGAGCG